>CALQJP020000288.1 GCA_943330925.2 Chryseobacterium gleum | reverse complement strand
GCGAAATTCGATCGCATGGCATTGCGCCTCGAGAAATCGTCGGTGGTCATTGCTGTTTGCATGGAGCGCGACCCTACCGGGAAGATTGATGAAATGGAAGAAATTGAAGCAGTGGCTTGTGCCATACAGAATATGATGCTTACAGCTACTGCCTATGGCTTGGGCACGTTTTGGTCAACTCCGAAGTTGCTCAATCACGAGGAGGCACACCGATTTTTCGATTTGAAAGCAGGCGATCGATGCCTGGGGTTAATCTATGTAGGTTATCCGGAAGGAGAAAATCCGGTTCAACACAGAAGGCCGCTGGAATATGTTACCCAATGGGTTGATAGCAACGCTTGATGCGAATTCATTTCACATATCGAATTCTTTTGGTTCTGCTTGCCTGCTCAAGTGTTGCAGTTGCTCAAGTGAATGTCACAACCTTGGGCATTCAACTCAAGCCCCTGATACCGAGTAAGTATTTTGGAACCGGTACAGAAGATGCTGAAGTGGAGGATTTGCGCGTGAACTTCGAACCCAACCCCGGAGTCAATTTCGGAATGGTGGTGCGCAAGGGTCTAACCCGAAATTGGAGCCTGGAGTCGGGCATCTGTATGGTGCAGCGAAACTTCACGCTGCATTATAATCATCCCGAACTGCCGACTGAGAAGCAACTTCGTTTTCGATACATCTGCTACGAAATTCCTATTCAAGCGATGGTGTTTGTCAAGCTAAGCGACGAGATCTTCATGAATGCAAGCGCAGGCGCTTCGCTCGACTTGTATCCGAGCAATGTAGAATCTTCAAGCTATGAGTTTCGCGACACGGTGCGATTTGACTTCTACCAGAAGACGTATAAAAACAACTGGATACAACCTGCCTTGCTCGCCAACTATGGCTTTGAATGGCGCACCCCGGATAAAGGTTATTTCTACATTGGAGCCTCTTATCATAGACCGTTTCAAGAGATAGGAACAACACGCATTGTATTCCAGCGCGACGATGATCCCACAACCGCTTTTGTGCGGTTGGGTGGAAATTACCTTACTGCCGACTTCCGTTATTTTTTTCATGAGAAGCCCCAGAAGCGGGCTAAAAAAAAGTCCGATTCGTAACCTTTACCCAACAAGGAGGGTATACGGGAACGAAAACTGACTTAAACAATGAAAAAGACTATAGCTATTTTAGCTTCCCTCCTTTGTGTACAATGGGCGGTAGCACAATCGAAAGTAAAATCATTCACCTTTCAGGGAAACGTGCTCGAATTGAATTTGGCCGATTCATCGGAAAAGGGTGTAATGGGAATTCCTATTGAAATATGGTCGGGCGAAGAGTTGGTAGCCACCGAAATGTCGGGTCCGAAAGGAAAGTACAGCATCAACTTGCCTCGATACTCTGTATTTACCTTAAAGTTCGGCAAGGCGCCTTTTGTTACCAAGGTCGTACAAATCGACACGAAGGGATTTGAACGCGCTGCCGATTTGGCCATTGTGAATCTGGAGCTTGACATTAGCCTATTCAAAGACCGCGGTTACCTGGGCATGAACTTCATGACCTATACGCCGGTGGCAATGGCAAAATTCAATAAACGCAGTGGCAAACTGGAGTGGAACATGGATTATGCAAAAGATGTAAATCAACGTGTCAATGGAGTCTTGGTGGCAAATGGGAAATAACCGCTAGTTGTTGAAAACGAATGAAATGGCGCCTGAAACATCGGGCGCTTTTTTGTTTATTTATACCATGAGAAATTTCGTGTTGTCCATACTCCTTGTTTTATCAGGTACATCTGTTGATGCGCAGTTTCGAAAAATCACGAAAACACCTTCAACGGAAAATCACTTCCATATCAGCGGTGTAATCTACCATTACGATCTAGTGAAGGGTGACGAGGTGCCGGCGGCGCACACACAAATTGTCATTTACCAGAACAAGGAGCTATACGTTGCCTTCTTTGGCGGTGCAGATGGACTGTATTCGTTCTATTTGCCTATCGGATTTGAGTATGAAGTTTGGTTTGGCGGTTCTGCGTTTGCCAATAAAAAACTGTACATCGACGCTACTCAATTGCCGGAAGAAAAAAGACCACGCGACATCACGCTCGACGTGTCACTGTTCAGAGCGGTTGAGGGAGTTGATTTCTCTATTCTCGACGAGCCGTTTGTGCGTATGGTCTACGATGCAGAATCGGATCAGGTGCGCATGGACGAAGAGTATACACGCAAGCGAAAGGTCGAATTGGAAAAGGCCATAAAGAAAGCAAAAAAACTATTGCAGTCGGCCAAAGGCTGATACCCCGCCGATTGCCCTAATTTCGCCACTCACGAATAAATTGGAGGATTGTGGCTAACGAATCTAAATCGGAGAAGAAAAAAATCTCCAAACAGTCATTTCTGAATGCTCTTCGAGTGTTCAGTTACATCAAACCCCATAGCTTTCTCTTCTCGATTGGATTGCTACTCTTGGTTGTTTCGGGGTTGTTGGTTATTGTCATAACTGCATTGCTTGGTCAGTTGGTAAGCCCCGACTCTTCAGCTGAATTCTCGGGCGGCATGTGGGTGCAATGGCTTCCTGCAGGCGCCGACTGGGGCGGTACTTACAAGGTGCTCGCTGCGTTGGTTGCATTGCTGATTATTCAGGGGGTGTTTTCGTTTTTTCGCGTTTACATTTTTTCTTACGTCACTGAAAACGCAATGCTTGCCTTGCGACGCGATGCCTATTCGACCATTATTCGAATGCCCATGCAGTTTTTCAACGAACGCAGGGTGGGCGATTTGTCGAGCCGACTCTCCAGTGATATCACCACGATCCAGGAAACATTGACCATCACGCTTGCCGAGTTTATTCGACAAACCGTTATCATCGTCGTAGGTATCGGCTGGCTTGTGTCCTATTCGTATAAGCTCACGCTGGTCATGCTTTGCACCCTTCCCGTAATCATCATTGTGATGGTCGTTTTCGGAAAGTATATCCGAAAAATCGGAAAGAAGACACAAGATAAAGTAGCCGAGAGTAGTGTAATTGTGAATGAGTCGCTCACAGGTATTGTCAATGTGAAGAGCTTTGCAAACGAAGCGTTCGAGTCGAACCGTTTCCGGAAAAGCATCGTGAGTATACGTGAAATTGCCATGCGAAGTGCCGTATGGCGCGGCATGTTTGGTACGTTCATTATCATCTTTCTGTTTGGTGCGCTGGGATTGGTTATGGGCGTTGGAGCTCACTTGCAGGAGACCGGCGAAATAGGAAAGGACGTACTTGGAAAATTTGTTTTTATTACGGGATTAGTAGCCGGTTCTATTGGTGGACTGGCAGCGCAAATGGGGACCTTGCAACGTAGCATTGGCGTCATTGAAAGCGTCATGGAAATATTGGGCTATGAGCCGGAAGAGGTAGGCCTCGATGAAAGGAAAGACCTCATTCCGATGAACGGGAGTATTGAATTTTCTAATGTTACATTCACCTATGCATCACGCCAGGATGTAGAAGTCTTGAAAGGCGTGTCGTTTCATGTACCTGCCGGAAAACAAGTGGCGCTCGTAGGTTCTTCGGG
>CALQJP020000287.1 GCA_943330925.2 Chryseobacterium gleum | reverse complement strand
CTGTTCTTCGGGCAGCATGTTGAGCAACTTCTTTACATCAGCCTTTACCTCGCGCTTCATGCGATCCTCCTCGGAGTTGCGCTGTTCGGTGCCGATATAATCAAAGGGGTTGTATTCATCGCGCTCCCGAGTCATTGGCATCTTCTTGACATGACGGAAATAATCGATGCACAAATTGTGCGCGATGCGCAAAATCCAAGCACTAAACTTCCCTTCCTCGTTGTAATTGCCTTCCTTCAGCGCATGGATTGCGCGAACAAACGTGTCCTGAAAGATGTCTTCAGCGACCGCTCTGTCGCGCACATACATCATTATTTTGCTGTAAACTTTAGACTTATAGCGCTTCAACAATTCGTTGAATGCTGCTTCCTTTCCGTTGTGGTAAGCTTCCACCAACTGTTGGTCTGACATGACTTGTACACGCATAATTCCTCCTCTTTTTTGGGTTCGTAATACTTAAGAACAAAGAGTAGAATTTTTCTATAGCGTATACTTTTTAAGTTGGTAACGGAAACTCAAACGTTTCCTTTTTTTGATTTATTGTGTCGCGGATATATTTTTTCCGTGCTTCAAATATACATAAGAACTTTAAACTTCCAACAACACGTTAGACTTTCTTTTTGAAATCAAAAAGAATTCGAATCGTCTGGCCCTCACGAGGACCTTCTATATAGGCCTGAAGTTCATCATCGCCCAGCAACTCATACCCGATTTTCTTCGGAAAGTCGTGCTTTGGATTTGCGAACTCAACCCTCTGATGGCTTTGTTTACTGATCTGAAACGGAATTTCCTCTGCTCCATTCTGTTGCTCGACCTTTGCGAAATAGGTCCAGACACCGTTCACCTTGCGAATCTCCAATGTCTCGAAGAAAGTGGTATCGCCGCCTTCCAACACATACCCTTTGCCTGCGAAAGTGGAATCATTTCGTTGTTCCCATTCCTCAAGCTGCGATGAAGTCGTATCGGCTGAAGACCACCGACCTACCAATAGCGCAAAATCAAATTGTCCATTGCCTTTGGATTGCTTGCAACCGGTGACAAATTGCGCAGAAATGAGGCAAACGATAATCGATGTGAAAACTCCTCGCATAGGGCGAATATAAAAGATTAAACTCAAAAGCACTGACATAGGCCGCTGCAGTGGATTTTGTTCATGCAACCCGAAGTACATTTGTAGAGTCAATAAAGGGCAACCTGTAGATTCAGATACGTATGAGATTGAAAATTCCCGCAATACTTTTTTTGATAGCTTTTCACTGCACGCTGTTCAGTCAGGTAGTTATTAATGAGTTTTGTGTGGCTAATTACTCCGATTGGGATCAGGGCGGCGACAATGAAGATTGGGTGGAGCTTTACAACCCGACAGGAACGGCTGTAAATATTGGCGGTTTTTGGATGAGCAATGAAATTGCTGATCCCATGAAATGGCAGATTCCTGCGGGAACATCGGTCAATGCCAATGGCTATCTCATTATTCTTCTCTCGGGAACGGGTGATTATGATCCCAATCAATTTGGATACCTCAACACCAGCTTCCGCGTAACGCAAACGAATGGTGAAGCGGTTGTTCTGTCTAATGCCGGCGGAACCCTGTTGGAGTCATACGATATGGCCGCAATCGGAAGCTTTCAGGCGAATCATTCCTACGGCCGCATCATTGACGGGGCTGCCAACTTCGCAATTTTCACCAACCCCACTCAGAATGCCGCAAATGCTGGCGCTAACTACAACGGCTACGCCCCCAAGCCAACCCTTTCGGAGGTTGCCGGCTATAAATCGGGGCCAATCAATGTTTCTATTTCTTCCGGAGCCAACACAACTATTTACTACTCACTCGACGGCTCAGAACCTACTGATGCTTCGACCCTTTACACCGGCCCGGTGGCGCTAAACGCGACATCTAGCCTTCGTGCTATCGCCTACTCCAACGACCCCGCGATTCTTCCCAGTTATATCGAAACCAATACGTATTTCTTTGGCACGGATGTTCATACAACTATGATCGTCAATATCTCCGGGGGGTCTCTTTCCGATGGGAGCTGGGGCACCGGAGAATTTACCCATATTGAATTTTTCACTCCAAACGGAACCTTTATAGCGGAAGCAACAGGCGACAGCAACGAGCATGGCAACGACTCCAATGCCTATCCTCAGCGTGGTTTCGACTACATCACACGCGATGCGTTGGGATATGACAATGAAGTGCAGTTTCCAGTATTCTCGAGCAGTAATCGCCAAGGCTATGAGCGACTAATCTTCAAAGCTGCCGCCAACGACAACTACCCGAATTCGGGAGGCGCACACATACGTGATGCATACGTGCATCGCCTCTCGGAAATTGGAGATTTGCACCTGGATGAGCGAAAAGTTGAATCGTGCGTTCTTTACATCAATGGAGCTTATTGGGGTGTTTACGAAGCCCGTGAAAAAATTGACGACATTGACTATACAAAGTTTTATTACAATCAAAAGGACGGCTTTGTTGACTTCCTCAAAACATGGGGCGGAACGTGGGAAGAGTATGGTAGCGGTGCCGACTGGTATGATTTGGTCGCCTTCATTACCGGTAATGACATGACGGATCCGGCCAATTATGACTATGTGCTTACGCAGTATAACCATATGAGCCTTATCGACTATTTCATTTTAAATGGATACATCGTGTCTACGGACTGGCTTAACTGGAATACGGCTTGGTGGCGGGGACGAAACCCGGCAGGTGATGGACGTCGCTGGAGGTACGCATTGTGGGACAACGACGCCTCGTTTGGGCACTACGCCAACTATACGGGTGTTCCTTCCAATCAGCCAACGGCCGACCCTTGTCAAATCGATGGCATGGGCGATGTCGGTGGGCAGGGGCATATTCCTGTGCTCAATGCTCTTTTCGACAACGAAGACTTTTTTGCCGATTACATTCAGCGATACGCTACGCTTTCCAACTCGATCTTCTCATGCGAGCGCATGGTTGAAGTATTGGATAGTATGATTACGGTTATTGAACCCGAAATGCAGCGCCATTGCGACCGTTGGGGAGGCACCTACGGAGATTGGCAAAATAGTGTTCAGGTATTGCGCGATTATATCCTTGCTCGCTGCAACAATGAAATTATCACAGGGATAGAAGACTGTTATGATGTGACCGCCTACACCCTCACCATTCAAATTGATGGGGTGGGTGAAATTGAAGTGGAGTCAATGGATCTTAACAACACCAACACTCCCTATTCGGGCACATACTTCGCTGACCTCGCTATCGATTTGTTCGCCGAATCGGATGGTGCAACGTGCGGAAATTTCGCCGGATGGGAAATCATTTCAGGAACGGGAATCATTGAAGACCCCTCATCCGACTCCACTACCCTGTCAATTTCCAGTGACGTAACTGTCGTCGCCCATTTTGCGGCACCTTCGGAAGGCCCGATAACCATCACAGCGGAAACGGACCTGGCCAATGCAGGCATTATTACCGTTAATGGCACCAACGCATCTGCTGTTTCTTCCACCTACAGTTTTAATCCCGGAGAAGAAATTACGCT
>CALQJP020000286.1 GCA_943330925.2 Chryseobacterium gleum | reverse complement strand
TGTTGACCCGGTTCAAGAAGGTAGTTTGGGAAAACCCATTGGCTGGAGTTCGATGCATCATCGGTCAGGGTGTAACCCACCAAGTCTATGGCGTCTGAGCCTGCGTTGTAGAGTTCAATCCAATCGTTTAATTCTCCGTCTTCATCCAGCAGGGTTGATGCATTTTTATTGCTTCCTTCGTTGATGACCAGTTGCGCTGAAAGAGCAGAGCAAAGGAATATGGAAATGACAGTAGTTATAATTCTAAATGACATTCAAAATAGTGGTTAGTGTCGCATCGATTCATGCTGTATCAACAAATATAAGCGAAGATGAGTCGCACGATAGGAATGGTTTGGAGGTGTGCTTATTTTTGCGGCCCCCGGCCCCGTAGTTTAATGGATAGAATGGAGGATTCCGGTTCCTCAGATGGGGGTTCGAATCCCTTCGGGGTCACTATAAGATGAGACCGCTTCAAGGGCGGTCTTATTTTTTTAGGTTCATATATTTTTCATCTTTATTTTGCAATCCATTAACCAAGACAAGGTATGCCTCTCAACTCCGTATTCGGCTGGTTTATTAAAAAGCGAATACACCAAATCGACCTGTTCATGAAGTACCCGGTCGAGGTGCAGGGGGAGTTGTTTCGCAATCTCATCGACGAGGCAGCGCTCACGCGTTTTGGAGTCGATCATGGTTTTTCATCCATTCGTTCGCTCGAAGATTTTAAGAAGGCTGTTCCTATTCGCAACTACGAAGCACTGAAGCCTTACATCGAATTATTGCGTGAAGGTCAACAGAACATTTTGTGGCCATCGAAGTTGAAATGGTTCGCGAAGAGCAGCGGCACAACCGACGCAAAAAGCAAGTTTATCCCTGTTACTACGGAAGCGTTAGAGCAGTGCCATTACAAGGGCGGTAAGGATTTGTTGGCCCTCTACTACAATCAGAAACCGGATGCACGTGTTTATAGTGGAAAACACCTGGTGCTGGGTGGATCTTCCAAGATCAATCCCTTCAATGAAGAAGGCTATACCGGCGATTTGTCGGCCATCATCATACGCAATCTGCCGGTGTGGGTAGAGATGATGCGCACGCCCTCGCGCGACATTGCGCTCATGGATAACTGGGAGGAGAAGATAGAGATGATAGCGCGCACCACCATGGATGAAGACATCTACATGATGGCCGGTGTGCCGTCGTGGACCTTGGTGTTGTTGAAGCGCATACTCGAGTTGAAGGGCACGGAAAACATCATGGAAGTATGGCCCAACCTGGAGTTGTTTTGGCACGGAGGCGTGAGCTTCAAACCCTACCGAGACCAATTCAGCAAGCTCATACCTTCTTTGCAGATGAACTACGTAGAAACCTACAACGCATCGGAGGGATTCTTCGGAATACAGGATCGGTTGAACGCCGACGATATGCTGTTGATGCTGGATTACGGAATCTATTACGAGTTCATGCCGATGAGTGAGTATGGTAAGGATCATCCGAAAACGGTAAGTCTCAAAGACGTTGAAGTTGGTCAGAACTATGCCATCATCATAAGCACAAATGGAGGCTTGTGGCGCTATTTGGTGGGTGACACCATCCGTTTCACATCGACCTTCCCGTTTCGCATTCAGGTGAGTGGGCGCACACGGCATTACATCAATGCGTTTGGGGAAGAGTTGATTGTAGATAATGCTGACGAAGCCATTCGATGTGCATGTTTGGAAACCGAAGCATCGGTTGTTGATTATACAGCAGCACCGGTTTACATGTCAGAGAAGTCGAGCGGAGCGCATCAGTGGCTCATTGAGTTTGAGCGACTACCCCTCAGCATGGATCGTTTCACGGAGGTGCTCGACCGAGCATTGAAGTCGCTCAATACCGATTATGAAGCCAAACGCGCTTTCGATTTCGTTTTGAAAATGCCAGATGTACGAGCTGTTCCGGCCGGTACATTCTACAATTGGTTGCGTGAAAAGAACAAGCTGGGTGGTCAGCATAAAATACCACGCCTGAGCAACGAGCGTCATTTCGTTGAGGAAATTTTGCAGCAAGTAGATCGGCAGGTTCATAATTCCATGTCGATATGAGAACCCTGCTTTGCTTCATTGGCCCTCTCTTTTTTTTTAGCGGTTTTTCCTATTCCCAGCCGGTTTTTAAACTGCTTTCTGAGCAAACGGTTGATGCGAATCGAATGGTCGTCGACGAGTTGGGTAACGTCTATTTGATGAATACAACCGGCATTGAAAGACGCAATGCAGTGGGTAATGGAATCTTTCGCACTTCCGAAATGCAATGGGGCCAGTTTAACCCAATCGATGTCACCGATCCGCTTCGTCCGTTTGTGCATTTTCCTTCAGCGGGTAAGGTCGTGTTCTTCGATAATACGCTGAGTGTGCAAGGCTCGCCAATCGATTTGTTTGAGTTGGGTTATGACAATGTGGAGCTAATGTGCGGTTCACGGGGCGACGGCTTTTGGCTCTGGGATGGACGCAATGCCGAGCTTACCCGCGTCAACAGAAGCTTTGCTGAAATGCAATCTTCCGGCAACCTGAGTATTCTTTTGAAAACGGAGTTGCATCCGCTGGCTATGATGGAGCGGGGAAGCTTTCTTTTTGTGTTGAACGACGATTACCGCTTGCATGTTTTTGATATGTTCGGAGCGTGGAAGAAGAGTTTGCAATTGCCTGTAGAATGCACATGGGAAGCCGAATCGGGCAGGGTCTATGTTTTTCGTAAGGATGGATTGATGCAGAGTATCGATACCAGCATGTGGCTTACACAAGAGGTGAGTTTGCCTGTCGCCGATGCTTCATTTTCTTTTCACAATGGCCTTCTTTATTGTTTGAAGGAAAAGACCTTTCGTGTCTATGAGTGGATTGAAAAAGGAAGAAACTAACAATTGCATTTAAGAAGGCTGAATTGTTTTAATTTCGAAGCGTATTCTATTTACCTACAACAAATCATGCATATTGCTATCGCCGGAAATATTGGTTCAGGCAAAACAACCTTGACCACTTTACTTGCAAAACATTACAAGTGGCAACCTCATTTTGAAGAGGTAGACGACAATCCATACCTCATCGATTTTTACAAAGACATGCAGCGTTGGTCATTCAATCTGCAAGTGTTCTTTTTGAAAAGTCGCTTTCGCCAAATCATGGAATTGAAGAAGAGCGGAAAGAAGATTGTGCAGGATCGCACCATCTATGAAGACGCTCAAATCTTTGCTCCGAATTTGCATGCGATGGGTTTGATGACCACACGCGATTTCGAAAACTATGTGGATTTGTTCAATGTGATGGATGAATTCATCACGCCTCCCGATTTGCTCATCTTTTTGCGTGCTTCTGTACCGGCGTTGGTCGACAACATCGGCAAGCGCGGTCGTGAATACGAAGAAGCTATTCGCCTCGATTACTTAACGCGTCTCAACGAACGTTATGAGGCTTGGATCAGCACCTACAACAAAGGCAAGATGCTCGTGATTGATATCGACGATAATCGCTTCCACGAGAAGCCCGAAGATTTGGGTAAGATTATTTCCGGTGTGGATGGGCAGCTGCACGGACT
>CALQJP020000285.1 GCA_943330925.2 Chryseobacterium gleum | reverse complement strand
GGCCTGTTGGCAAAATAAACTTTATACTTTTGGGGCATGAATCAACAAGATAGAGCGTTAAAAGTAGCTGAATTTCTGCTTCAAATCGAAGCCATCAAACTCAATCCTGAAAATCCGTTCACCTGGGCGTCGGGCCTGCGCTCTCCCATTTACTGCGACAACCGAAAAACGCTGTCGTATCCGGATGTGCGAGCCTTCATCCGCGATGCTTTTACGGCCACTATTCGTGAGTCTTTTTCGAACGCAGAGGTTATAGCTGGGGTCGCTACAGGTGGCATTGCCATTGGTGCCCTGGTTGCTGAAGCGCTCAACTTACCGTTTATCTATGTGAGAAGTGAAGCAAAAAAACATGGACTGGGCAACCAGGTGGAAGGCGTTCTTCATGCTAAACAACGCGTAGTGGTTATTGAAGACCTCATCTCAACCGGATCGAGCAGCCTGAAGGCGGTTGAAGCCCTGCGTGAGGCGGATGCGGACATCGTTGGTATGGTAGCCATTTTCACTTACGGCTTTGCAAAAGCCACTGATCGATTTGCCGAGGCCAAGTGCGAAGTGCACACACTGAGCAACTACGATTCGTTGCTTCAGCAAGCAACACATTCGGGCTACATCACCGCCACCCAGCAGGAAACCCTTACCAACTGGAAATCGAATCCAGAAGCATGGAGCGAACACTTTTTGGCCAGCCATTCACACTAATACACAGAACCAATGACACACATCGAAAGTCAATCGGCACAGGTAAACGCTCCTGCAGCAGAAGTGTTTTCATTTCTAAACGACATGAAAAACATCGAGAAGCTATTGCCTGCAGGCAAATACAGCGAATGGCAAGCGCAACAGGATTCGTGTAGTTTCAAAATTCAAAACGCATACACCATCGGCTTGCGCATCAAAGAAAGCAAACCAAATGAAGAAATAATCTACGAAAGCACAGCAGGCTCTCCATTTGCATTTACGTTGAAGGTAGAATTAAAAGAATCAGGCGCTCAAACCACCGGTCAACTTATCTGTGACGCACAGATAAATCCATTTTTGGAGATGTTGGTAAAAGGACCCTTGAAAAACCTCTTCGACTACATGGCCGGTCAACTGCCTACGGCGATGGGTGTCTAATTACCTTTTCCTGCTTTCCACACTTCCCAAACCAACTCTTGCTGCGCAGTGAGGTTCGAGATGCGTGCGCATCTGTATTTGGTAACCCATGTTTTACCGGTTGGAGTAAGCATCAATTCAACGCGCTTGCCCTTTCTGAGAATGGTCAACTCCAGTTGCATTGCATGCATGCGCATGAGGTGCTGCACATTTTTGTAGGGCGCAATTCCATTGACAGCGATAATTTCATCGCCATACCACAAACCCGAAACATCAGCCGGCGATTCAGGAACCAATGCACTCACCAACACCCGTTGGTTGCTCTCGTCCAACGACAAGCCAAGGTTTGTTTCACTCCACTTGGAAGAAGGCGACTCCTGCATCTCCACTCCTGCCGTGGTAAGCACTTCGCGAAGCATAGGGATATAATCGTGCGTACCATTTACGAATGAGGCAAAGAGAGAAGTGAAATCATAGACTCCTAGTTCATTCAGAAGATTCAAATAATCATCAGCGGTATAACCAATCGCTTTCTTCCCGAAGCGATCATACATTCGCTTCATCACGACATCGAGTGAAGCGTTACCATTACTGCAGTTTATGAGTATTACATCGCACATGAGTGCAATCAAAAAACCTTCATTGTAAATCGAAACCTTACGCCAAGGAATTCCCGAAACATAGCCATCAAGCCAGGTATCCCAACTGCTCTGAGCAACCGACAAATTGATACGTCCGTGATTACTTGCATAGTCCTGCACGTGATCATGAATTACCTCCAGCCATTCTTCTGCCGTGAGCGCTCCGCTCCTCCACAACAAGGAATCGCCGTAATACGTTGTGACACCTTCGTAAACATATCCCTGCTCTGAATAATTCTCACGGGTAAAATCGTAGGGCAGCATTTCAACAGGGCGAATATTCTTGACATTCCATGTATGAAACAACTCATGACAGCTTATGCCCAATAAATCCTTGTAAAGATGCTCTTGCTGAAAATCGGCCGCAGGCCCCATGGTAATTACGGTGCTGTTGGAATGCTCAACACCGTGTCGGAGGAAGTATGGAACGAAATGAAACAGAAAGTGATATTCGCTGCATGGAATATCGCCAAACAGATTCATTTGCACTTCTGTAAAGTCGGTAAAATCCTGGACGAGGCGTTGCTCATTCAGGCTGACATTTCCTTGGATCCAAATATGAAAGAGAACACCCTGTACTTCATACGCCAAATGCTTCAAGGATGCTGAAGCAATCAGAGGACAATCGGCCAATTGATCAAACGAGTCAGCGGTTAACGTGCGCTCCGATTTTTTTTGCAAACCTGTTGCAACGCGGTATTCAGCCGGCACATCCAGAAGAACTTCGAAAGGCAATTGCGGATAATCGGCGTCGTAGAAAAAACAATTCACCGGGTTGATGTATAGCTGCTCTTCATCCAGAAAAGACGAGCCGGCATTGAGCTCCGCTGCATAATACTGATACGTCAGTCGCACAACGGAGGAACCGTCTGTTTCCACAAGCCACGTGTCCTTGGATGTTTTTCTAAACCTCAATTCGTTGCCTGATGCATCGCACACTTTCCAGGCGCGAATATTCTTGGCAAAATTTCCCAGCTCGTATCTACCCGGCCTCCATGCAGGGAGCTGCAACGTGATGCGTTCTCTTCCCGTTGAAACGAACTCGGCTTCAAATCCGATAAAATGACGATGCGGATGAGCGGTTCTAACCGTGTACTTAATCATTTCTTCTTGCGAATTGCTTTTTCAATGGGCTCACCTGTTGTTGCGTCGGGGAGCGATACACCGCACATCATGCTCACTGTCGGCGCTATATCTGTAATACTCTGTCGTGCGAATGTTTCACCGCTCTCTACTCCATATCCGAAGAAAATGGCCGGCACATGTGTGTCGTAGGCGAATGGAGAGCCGTGCGTAGTGCCGCTCATACCATACTCGATGTAGCCGGGATCGAGCGTGTAAATCACATCACCCGATCGCTTTGCATCAAACCCCTGCTGAATCATATTCTTAACCAATTCGCCACCGCGCGACTGGCTCAAATCGGAAGCTGTATACGCATTCATGATCTCAGGAAACGTGAGACACAATTGAGCCACCTCGTATTGCATTTCTTTCGGGCTTAATCTCTTCGATTGAATAAGTCGGTGGTTCAAAAAAACATTTTGGTTGCTCTCATTCAACACCCAGTCACCCTCACCATAGCGCTTTGCCAGCGTGTCTTCCAGAAACAGCTCAAGTTTATCGCTCTTCCAATAGCCGCCAATGGCCTTTCGTTTTGCGGTGTAGCTGGGTGTAGGTGCGCCGCCATGATCGGCTGATAGAAAGACCGTGTAATTGCCTTTACCTACTTTTTCATCGAGGTAGCGCAAAAACACGCTCAGCTCTTCATCCAAGCGTAAATAACAATCTTGCGTCTCCATGGCATGAATGCC
>CALQJP020000284.1 GCA_943330925.2 Chryseobacterium gleum | reverse complement strand
GCGCATTTTCAGCAGCTTGGATATGAATCCAAAACTCTGTGTATCTCTGTGTGTCTCTGTGGTTAAAAATCAAACACAGAGGCACGGAGTTGCACAGAGAAAATTCTTGTAAAATAAATCCTAGTTACGAAGATTGATCTTGGGTGCGCATTTTCAGCAGCTTGGATATGAATCCAAAACTCTGTGTATCTCTGTGTGTCTCTGTGGTTAAAAATCAAACACAGAGGCACGGAGTTGCACAGAGAAAATTCTTGTAAAATAAATCCTTGTTAGGAAGATTGTTCCTGGATGCGCATCGTCAGCAGCCCTGCCACAATCAACAAGCACCCTCCAAGACTAATCGCCATCATTCGATTTTCGTGAAGCACGTGTTCCATGACCCAGCCGAATGATAGAGCCGCGATGATTTCGGGCAACACAATGAAGAAGTTGAAGATGCCCATGTAAACTCCAATTTTGTCGGCAGGTAAGCAATCGCTCAACATGCTGTAGGGCATGGAAAGAATGCTGGCCCATGCAATGCCCACGCAGGCCATCACGGCGAATAGGAGATGCGCCTGTTCAGCACCGTGTATGAATTGAAGCATGATGAGCGCCACACCGCCTATTGACAAACACAGCTGGTGCGTGAATTTTTTTCCGATACGACTTGCCAGCACAGGCAATGCAAGTGCAAAGAGAAACGTGGTCAAATTCTGTGCGCTATACGTGAGTCCTGCCAGTTCATTGCCTTGCTTGTAAAGTGCGCGCAACGCGGGGTCGGCACCTTCGGCAGCAGTTCCTCCAAAGATATCAGCGCCAACAGCAGGCGTGTAGTAAAACCACATCAGGAATAATCCCGGCCATGTAAGAAACTGTACCAATGCGAGCTGCTTCATCTTGCGCGGCATATGCGTAATGGCATGAGCTATTTCAGATGCACCAGCACCGAATCCCCTTTTGCGTTCAACCACTTTTTCGCGATCGGGAATTTCTTGTGGCGGATATTCTTTCGTGGTTACAATCGTGTACAGTACAAATAAAAAGAAGGCGGCAGCACCGATGTAAAAACTGAGTTTCACGTTGGTTGGGATGCCTGTGTGTCCTGCGGCATCTTCTACGCCGACCCAATGCGTGAAGATCCAGGGCAATGCGCTTGCTACAACTGATCCGAGTCCAATGAACAAGCTCTGCATGCTGAATCCGAACGTGCGTTGGTTCTCGGGAAGCTTGTCGGCAACGAATGCGCGAAACGGTTCCATCGAGATGTTGATGGAGGAGTCGAGAATCCAAAGCAATCCGGCAGCCATCCACAATTCGCTGCAGTTGGGCATCATGACCAGTGCAATCGAACTCAATACGGCACCAATGAAGAAATAGGGGCGGCGTCGACCAAACGTCGGGTGCCACGTACGATCGCTCATGTAGCCGATGATAGGCTGCACGATGAGTCCTGTGAGCGGAGCAGCCAGCCACAGCATAGGTATTTCATCGGGCTTTGCGCCGAGAAACTCGTAGATGGAACTCATGTTGGCCATCTGCAGTGCCCAGCCAAATTGAATACCCATAAACCCGAAACTCATGTTCCAGATTTCCCAAAAACGCAGTTGCTTTTTTTCCATAGTTGTGGTGAATGATGCGCAATATATCGAAAGAAGGTTGAAAGTTGGCCCTCGACTTCGCTCGGGCACGGCCCTCGACTTCGCTCGGGCACCGTCCCTATTATCCTACAATCCTATAATCCTTTCCCATATACTTGCACTTCAAAACTCTCATTCATCCAGTGCCAACTCCACTTTTAGATATCGGTCTCGCGCAAACCACCCTGCATCCCTTCGGACTGGAGGTCGAACGTGCTGAGGGAGTGTACATCTATACAACGGATGGAAAGCGGTACATGGATTTTATTTCCGGGATTGGTGTGAATAATCTGGGGCACGGACATCCGCATATCAAGCAAGCCTTGCACGAGCAAATCGAAAAGCATTTGCATGTAATGGTGTACGGCGAGTATGTGCAAGCTTCACAGAAACGAGCGGCAGAACTTCTTACAGGTGTGTTGCCTTCTTTTCTCAATACCTGTTACTTCGTAAACAGCGGCACGGAAGCCATTGAAGCGGCATTGAAACTGGCCAAACGTGTTACCGGTCGCACGCAGCTCATCGCTTGCAAGGGCGCTTATCATGGCAATACGCATGGCAGCATGAGCGTGAGTTACAACGAAAAGAAAAAGGCAACGTTTCGTCCGCTGCTACCCGATGTGGAGTTCATCGGTTTCAATACCATGAGCGACCTCGAACGGATTACCCACAAAACAGCTTGCGTCATTGCGGAAACCATTCAAGGCGATGCAGGTGTTCGTATACCGGATGCGTCGTGGCTCCAAGAGTTGCGCGCTCGATGCAACGAAACAGGAACCTTGCTCATTCTCGATGAAATACAATGCGGCATGGGGCGCTCGGGAACATTGTTCGCATTTGAGCAATTTGGAATTGTGCCCGATATTCTTGTGCTGGGTAAGGCACTTGGTGGTGGTGTTCCGGTGGGTTGTTTTGTCGCTTCGCGCGAACACATGACGCTGCTTACACACGACCCAATGCTCGGTCACATTAGCACGTTTGCGGGGCATCCGCTGGTGTGTGCCGGTGTTGCAGCTTGTTTAGAGGTCTTCAAAAACGAACATGTTGTTGCACCCATCGAAAGCAGAGGTCAGCGTATTGCAGATTTTCTGAGAGGTCTACCGCATGTGCAGGAAGTGCGTCAGCGTGGCTTCTATTTCGCGATCGATATGCCTAGCGAAGAACACGTTCGACACGTTGTTGAATATTGCATGGCGCATGGTGTCATCACCTTCTGGTTTCTATCGTGTCCATGGTCGTTTCGCATTGCGCCGCCGCTTACCATCAGCGATGAGGAGATTGATGAAGCGTTGGGGGTGATTGAGCAGGCGGTTCAGAGTGTCCGTTGATGAGCCAGGCCCCGGAGGGGCCAAACATCCCTAGCCATGGCATGAATGGAGAGGCGCCGCAGCCCCGGAGGGGCTGACCAAAAAAACCGTGATTTTTTTTATGCTCCCACGGCTGAAGCCGTGGGCTGTGAATGTGCATCGCGCGATCGTTGGCCATGGATGGTTGGCCCCTCCGGGGCCTGGCGCAGGGCAACATGTAATAGTGGGAGTATTTTGTTGCGTAATCACCAATGTTTTGAAATGTCGAGTGAACAAGCGGATTTTCCGCCCTTCGAATGAAACTCCATTCCATGCCTATGAGCTTTCGCCGCTCTCGGCCCCGGGGGGCCAACTGTCCGTGGCTATTTGATGATGATCTCATCCGCAAAAATCCACGGCTTGCCTCCCGCGCCTAGGTGCCAACTCGGTATGACATCAAACGCAGGCTTAGCAATCACTTTCACATAACGAGCGCTTCCACGAAGGTTCGTTGTGAACTCTCTTGTAGAGGGTGTTGCTTCTTTTTGATACTCTGTGATATCGATGGCTCCTGCAGGCGCAAACTTTTTCCCGTCGTGCGAGAGTTGTATTTCTATGCGCGATGGAAACCAAATCCACGACTTCGTTTC
>CALQJP020000283.1 GCA_943330925.2 Chryseobacterium gleum | reverse complement strand
ATTCTGTAGAAGGAAAAGAAAGTGAAGCTGATTTCGAAAACACCAAAGCCGAAATCATACTGACCGTCCAAGAGGCTGCTCGCAAAGGTTCCATTCCGTTCAGTGTTTTCAAAATAACTGGCATTGCTCGTTTCAGCCTTTTGGAAAAAGTGAATGCAAAGCAGCCTCTTTCCGACACTGAAAAACTAGAATGGGAGCGTGTTCAGGCGCGTGTCGATGCGATTTGCGCCCATGCTGCGCAACTGGCTGTACCCATTTTCATTGATGCGGAAGACAGCTGGATACAAGATGCGATTGATGATTTGGCCGACGCGATGATGGCCAAATACAATGCATCCAGTGCCATTGTTTACAACACCATTCAACTCTACCGTCACGACCGACTTGCGTTTCTAAAAACATCGCATCAAAAAGCCCTGCAGTACAATTACTTTCTGGGTGTAAAATTGGTGCGGGGGGCATACATGGAAAAGGAGCGCACACGCGCTGCAGAACTCGGCTATACCGACCCCATTCAACCCAACAAAGAAGCGAGCGATCGCGATTTCGACTTGGCCGTCAATTATTGCCTGGACCACATCGATCGAATTGCGGTTTGTGCCGGAACACACAACGAGAAGAGCAGCCTGCAACTGGCGGCGGCAATGGAAAGCCGCAACATACCGCGCAACGACAAGCGCGTATTTTTTGCGCAACTGTTTGGGATGAGCGATCACATCAGCTACAACCTCGCGAACGCCGGATTCAACGTAGCGAAGTATTTGCCTTACGGCCCCATTCGCGAGGTCATACCTTACCTGATACGCAGAGCACAGGAAAACACTTCTGTAAAAGGACAAACAGGAAGAGAGCTAACACTCATATTGCGTGAGATGCAACGCCGAAAGGTGAAGTAAAGAATCGTTGCTTTCTTTAAATCGCAGAGCCCTCAATACTTTGGGTTCAACTTGCGCACATACTTCTCGAGCAATGCAGCAGCAGCCAGTCCTGTTAGTGCTCCGAGAATGTCGGCCATCCAATCGAACACATCGCATGAACGCTCGTCGGTAAACGAATACTGCACCCACTCCAGGCATGCCCCATAGACGGCGCACGCTAAAGCAACCAGCAGAATAGACCTGCGCATTTCTCTTTTCGAATCGCGCGCCAACAAACTGATTGCAGCCAACAGAAAGAACAATATGCCGTGTATCCATTTGTCGGCAAAAGGAAAATCGAATCGGCTTACACGTTCGGTATCGACCGGCGCAACATGCACCACAAAAACAAAAGCCGCCCAAATCCATTGGGCGGCTCTGAATAGTTGTTTATTTCTGAATGAGCTATTCATTTGCTCATTAAAGTTCAAGCTTAAAGTGATGCTTCGTATGCTGCCGCGTCCATTAGATGGCTCATGTCGGCGCCGGCATCGATTCTAACTTTGATCATCCAGCCACTCTGGTAAGGATCGTTGTTTACCGCTGCAGGGTCATCAGCCAATGCACCATTCACCTCGATGATTGTGCCTGTTACCGGCATGTACAAATCGCTCACGGTCTTTACCGCTTCCACAGTCCCGAAAACTTCGTGCGCTGCAAAGGATTGTCCGTTGGTTTCGATTTCTACAAACACGATATCACCCAATTCACCTTGAGCGAAGTCAGTAATTCCTATGGTGGCTACATCACCTTCGATGAGCATCCATTCGTGGTCTTTTGTGTACTTGAGGTCTGCCGGAAAAGTCATAATAGATTTTTTTACAGCACCAAATGTAAAGGCAACCTGCCGCATTGTATGAATTCCGCGAAGGAAACTTTAATTTTTGTGCATAGCTTGAAAATAAAAGTACATTCGTTTAAAAATGAGATTATGGATTTTAGCGTAACCCAATTGTTGATTCTTGTGTTGGTTGGGCTGGTTGCCGGGGCACTCAGCGGCTTTGTGGGCGTTGGCGGGGGAATCATTATCGTACCGGCCATGATTTACTTTATGAACATGAACCAGATGCAAGCACAAGGAGTTAGTCTTGCTTTGCTCATGCTTCCGGTAGGTGTATTGGGGGTTATGAACTACTACAAAGCCGGCCATATTCAATTCAACTATGTGCTTATCATGGCCGTCGGATTTGTGTTGGGTAATTACTTCGGGTCCAAATACGCCATGCGCGTGCCCGAGCATAAAATAAAATTCCTCTTTTCACTTCTCATGCTGTACGTAGCCGTTCAAATGCTCTGGAAAAGTGGCGCGAAATGGGCGTCTGAACTTTATTGATTTCCCGAGACTGCGTCTAGGTATCACTCCTCAGTCATCAGGTTGGGGAACCTTCGTAGAATTTTATCGAGCACTTGCTGCATGCGCTCTTCGCCGGTTCCACTTACCACCTCTACCGTTTTGCCATCGTTGAACAAGTCTTCCATGTAAATGGCAAATAATCGATCGCGGTCTTCCGGGTTCTCGCGCAGTGGGTCGCCTTCCCAATGCAAATCGGGCTGACACACAAGGTACAAATCGAAATCGTAGGTTTCTTTCATCATGGCAATCTCCTCGTTCGTCTCACCGAAGCGTTCGCGCCACCAGATGTCCAACACGTAAAAATCGGTATCTACTAAAAGAGCGTCGCTGTTCGACTTGAACGCCTTGTTGAGCAACTCGGATGTTTTACGAGCAATGCAGAGCACGTCTTCACGGGAATAGACATAGCCTTCACCCTTTTTCTGGAGATACTCACGTGCGTATTCCTTGACAACGCGTGCATCAAATATTCGCTCAGAAAGCCAGTTACACAACGTCGACTTCCCACAGCACTCAGGCCCTGTAATGGCAATTCTAATCATAGCTCAAACCAATGCAACTTAAAATATCCGTCGACCGACATAATGAAATAAAGCACAAACATACAAGCGGCGAGATATAGACGCCTACGGAAATAGATGAAAATTGAAAGCGCATTGACGGCCAGCAAATAAAGCCAACACGAGTGAACCTGAAACATCATAAGCCAGGTGGCCAACATACCCCACGAAGCAACGAGCGCATCGAGTCTGGGAAAATTCGCATTTGTAAATCGTTTCAATGTCCAACCCCAAACTATAGCCAGTACAATGCTACCGGCCAATAGTGTGATTTGCACACTCGTTTCCAGCTGCCCTGTTTTCCAGCCGGCTTGAACATGGTACCAACCTACTAGAGCCGACACGATATACACGATTTGCAGCACCGGTTCTGCATAGAGTTTTTCCCGCCAGCTCAACACCAGCAGGAGCAACGGGCCCACGATTCCCATAGGAAAGGCCCATTGGCTTTGATTTAAATACAAAATGGTAAACGACACATTGGAAAGAACGGCTGCCCACTCCAACATCCATCTCCATGAACTATCTGAAACCGCCCGTGTTTTAATTCCTTCTTTCAAAACTTATTGTTGGTGTGTATCCCAATCTTTATTTAATTAGACAAAAATCCATTAAAATCAGTCAAACGATGAAGCAAATCTTTACACTATTAGTTGCAGTATTCGCTTTACAGCAAAGCACGCTTGCACAGCGCGTTTGCGGTACAACCGAATACCAAACGATGCT
>CALQJP020000282.1 GCA_943330925.2 Chryseobacterium gleum | reverse complement strand
ATTATCGTTCCGACCAAGGAACTGGTAGTGCAGGTTGAAGAGGCCTTTGCAAGTATCGCTAAATACACAAGTCTTCGAATCGTTGGCGTCTATGGCGGTCCAAGCATGAAAACCCAGGCTGCCGATGTCGCAAAGGGCACCGATGTGGTTGTAGGAACACCCGGACGCATCAACGATCTGTTGTTGCACAGCACCATCAATCCGCGGCAGGTTAAGAAGCTGGTTATTGACGAAGTGGATCAGTTGCTCAATCTTGGTTTCCGAAATGACCTGACACACTTGCTCGATGTGCTGCCTGAGAAACGACAAACGCTCATGTTTTCGGCTACCATGACGGCTGATGTGGAAGGTGTCATTGCGCGCTACATGCAACGTGTGGTGCGCATCGATGCGGCAGTGGTTGGCGCAACCGCTGAGGGCATTGAGCAACGGATGTATGAAGCTCCCAATTTCTATTCAAAATTGAATTTGCTGAAGCATTTGCTTCACAGCGATGAGTCGATGCAACGCGTGCTGGTATTTGCCGGTGGCAAGCGCATGGCCGACCGACTGGAGTTTATGCTCGAGGATGACTTCGGATCGCAGTTGGCAGTTATTCACGCCAACAAGAATGCGAACAAGCGCTTGCGTACGGTGGATGAGTTTGCAGAGGGCAAATGCCGCATTCTGGTAGCGAGCGATTTGCTTGCACGCGGTATCGACGTGGAAGGCGTTACGCACGTGGTCAACTTTGTATTGCCCGGCGCACCTGAAGACTACGTGCATCGCATCGGTCGCACAGGTAGAGCGCAACGCGCAGGTGTTGCTATTTCGATGGCCGCACCGTATGAAGCAGAGTCTCTGCAGGAAATCGAGCAGCTTATCGGAAGTCGCATACCGCGCATGGAGTGGCCAGCACAAGTAGAGCTCAGCAATGAAATTTTACCGGAAGAAACGGATCGCGGCCCGATGCCCAACAAAGTGAAAGCACCTAAGCTTGATGGGGGAGGAGCCTTCCACGAAAAGCTCGACAAGAACAAGAAAGTTCCCATCAAAGTAACCCGCGCCGACAAGATGAAGGCGAAGTACGGGAAGAACTATCAGGGTGGGCATAGTAATAGCACGAGGTAGGTACTGGGGACTGGGTACTGAGTACTGAATACTGGGGACTGGGGACTGAATACTGGGGATTGGGTGAGGTATTCAGGTGTTTTTCGATTTGGTTTACATTGTTAGCGGGTCAGAGAGAGGCCGGAGTTAATGATAGAGACTATGCACCGTGCAGTCCTTTCCGGTGTTATTTCAAAATTTCATTGACTAATGAGGAGAAGGGTAAACTTTATCAGAAAAAATATATTGATGATAGCCTTGTCCTAAATGATCACCTACAATATTGAAATAACAGTCATTCCCACTACCAAAAGGTTGAATAATGAGCGGTTCTTTTAGCATTACCTTTTTCAAGGTCCAACCGTTGGGTAAAATTGCGGTTGTGTTCGGTTTACCGGTTTCGGTTGCGTGCATGACATAATAATTGCCGGCATTGTCTGTCATTCGATAAATGCTATCGGTAAACATTACTGCCTGACATTTTTGAATCGTTTTTACTACGAGATGTCCTTTTTCAGGTTTAAGCATATCTGTTTTACCGCCGATGAAATCGACACAAATTGGTTCGGCTATATCAATCCAAGTATAATCTTTGTATGCGCGTTGTTTAATGCAGTCTTTTCCCTTACAGTTAACATCGGTGTTGGGGGAACGATAAAAAGCGGTTTCTTGAAATAGGAGGTGTCGGTCAATATTTTTTCTGTAGGGATAAGAAGCCTTGAAGCTGTCCCAGTCGCTCGGGGGCAGAGGATGGTCTCCTCCGCTGATAACCACTACGAGTTCCTTTTGATTGACAAGTTCTTTTGCAAAACCAATTTTTCGCCAATTAAGAGTGTCCGGTATTCTTGAATGCTCCGTTGAGAAATGCAGTCCAATTTCCTTCGCTGTTTTCAGTGCGCAAGATGGAAATAGAAATGCTGCTGAAATAGTCAATATAGCGATTTTCCTTTTCATTGTCGATTGCTAAGCGCGTAGTATCCCCAAAATTAGAAGCTTCCCAGTCCCCAGTCCCCAGTCCCCAGTCCCCAGTCCCCAGTCCCCAGTCTCCAGTCTCCAGTCTCCAGTCCTCAGTCCTCAGTCCCCAGTCCCCAAGAAGCGTTGTCCCCAATCGCCACAGCCATCTCCAGCGTTGGCAAATCGTTCGGGTCTCCGTTGAAGGGGTTTTCGATTTCTTCGGCGATGAGTTCTATGCTTGTGAGCACGTATAAAACGAACACGGTAACCGGTGCAATGAAGTAGACCATTTGTGTGCTGTAAATCCAAGGGAAAAGCATCACGTAGAAGAAGATAAATTTCTTCAGAAACACCGAATAGGAGAAGGGGATGGGTGTGTTTTTAATCCGTTCGCATGCGCCACACACATCGATGAGTTTATTGAGTTCTGTTTTGAAATGGTAGACTGACTGTCCGTTTAGCTTCCCTTCTTTCGAAAGTTGTGCAACAAATTCCATCAGGCATCGAAAGACCTCCAGCGGCTGATGCGTTGTGCCTGTTAGGCGCTGGTAATACTCGTGATTCTTGAAAGATAGCCAGTGCTTATCGTAGAACCCGTTATCTATTTTTTCGTTTTTTAAATGAGCCTGTAACGCATAGGAAAAGGTCGTTAGAAGCAGACCGAGCATATGACGTGCTTCTTTGTCTTCCTTCGGCAATACTGCATTCATGTGGCTTGCGAATGCACGGGTGTTGTTGGTGAGGTCGCCCCATAACTTGCGACCTTCCCACCAGCGATCATAGGCGCTGTTGGTTCGAAAAACGAGCAATAAGGAGAGGGTAAAACCCAGTATCGAGTAGATGGTTGATATGGCCTTGGTAAGTTCTCGCGTTTCGTTGCTATACCACGTGTGAAACTCGAAGTACCCAATTGCGCCTGCATAGATAGTTACACCCGCCATCAGCGGCAACAATTGCCGAAACGTCTCGGCCTTATGCAGTCTGAAAATAAACGTGAACCAGTCTTTGGGATTGTAGGTGATCATGAGGAAGCAAACATAGACGAAGATTGCGGATAACAGATTAGTGATGATGGATGACGGATTGGAATCGCGATCTTAAGCTCCATTCTCCTTGTTCTACTTTCATATTCTTCTCTAAGTGCAAGGTATGCGCTTTTCCCGATAGTTCTAGAGGTGATGCGAACACAGCAGGATTAAAATGACTTCCTGCTAATGAATTGTCTCCGAAATGACGGAGAATATGGTCACGACGATTTGCAGAAAGAATGAAGCGAAGAGAGGTCATGCTTATGATTAACTGGTTCGTGTTTGGCCGCCGTTTTTACGCATCTGAAATCAACTGCCAATTCACATGGCAAGAGGATCTCTCACTCCTGCAACGAATTCACCAGTTGCTGAATGGAATTAGCCGCCGTTGTGATTGACTGTCGGTGTGTGTTGAAGTCTTGCTCTTGCTTGGCTATCGCCGATTCGGTTTCTGCAACTAATCGCCAGTTTGCGTTGCACGAGTAAATGCGT
>CALQJP020000281.1 GCA_943330925.2 Chryseobacterium gleum | reverse complement strand
TGTGAGCTGGGGCCTAACCGTTGCCTTATGGGTCTCCGTGCTAGTTGCTTTGAAAGTTTTGGATGCAATCGGATGGATTGAATTCGGATTTCTTACACATCCAATCACATTTCTGAGCACAGGAATGGTGGCAACACTCGTTTTATTCCCTTACTTATTCCGATTGTCGCGCAGCATCTGGGCGTACATGTTCATTAAGAAAAAGACGGAAGCGGAAGTATTGGGATAGATTTAGATTCCGGATTGACTAATAAACGCACACAACTGTGTCGTACAATGCTCCGTATCCGATGAACGCTCCTATACCACCTTCCAGATTACTCTCTAAATTGAACGGAATGGCGAACGGACTGCCCTGGTTTCCGATTTGAGCTTCCAGACTTCGAATGAATTTAAACGCTGCCCTGTCGATGGTGCAGCCTCTGATAGCAACTGTATCGCCCACCTTGAAGTAACCGCGTTCGTCGTTCTCATCATCAAACTTTTGAGAGTTTGATTCGATGCCTCTCGGGTAGGCAAACTCGAAGGTAAGTCCGTTGAAAAACTGATCATCGTACACCGAACCAAAGGGTGCAATGAACGTTCTGTCCTTCTGCTGGCCTCTTAAAGCCTCATCCGGAACTGTTGAAGGATAATGGTTAATCCTCTTTGCAAACCAGCGATAGGCATTGCCAACAGTGTCGGGGTCGGTGAGTTTGCCATACAAAATTCCCAATGTGTCCTGCACGGCAGGATTGATAATGTCGAAATACACTGTGTCGAGTTCAACCAAGGCTGGTATTTTGGTTGCACCGGTAATATGCTCATCGTCCGTGTGGATTTCAATTCGATATTCGGTGTTGGCTGCGCCCGTCAAGGCAAACGAAGTATAGATGCAAACATCCAACGACTGAAGTGATTCAACGCTGACTCCGAGTGCTGCGCTGGCAAGCTCCAGCTCTTCAGGGCTTAAGTCTGACGAGCAAAACTCTGCGAGTGCGTAAGGTGTGTTGTTCGCGTATATAGTTACTGCGGCGTCGTGCACGAAAATGTTTTGCAATGAAGTGATATCCGTTGGTTCGAAATAGCCTTGTGTCCAGGTGAGAAGCACCAACGGGAACTCGCCGGGCAGTATGGTGCCTTCCACAACAATTTTATTCTCGGCTTCCGGTAAATCAACGGTTATCTCCTTTTCACAGCTAACGAGTGAAATCAGGAGGAATACGGGGAGCGTGAAGGCTGCAATTTTCATACGGTTGATAAACAGCGCGAATGTAATTGAGTTCATATTCTGCGTGTCAACATTTAGCCGCAATGTTACCAATGGTGCGGCCTGAAGAAGCTATGCGTTTATGATTGTCGTGGTTGCTTAACACAATTTTACAGCGTCAATGCAATCTGTGGCGGTGAACCCGTTTATACATTTGAATCCGAAATTTTTAATTCAACTTTTTACGCAAGACTCTATGAAAAAGAACTTAATGATGTTGGCCATGGCATTCTCCGGTGGATTGCTGGCACTTGGAACGTATCGAGTTTTTTTTGAATCAAAACAATTCCCGCAGTTCAATGAGGCCGCTGCTTCCGGTCAGGCGCAGTTTGCTTCGATGGGGGCTGAAGCTGCAGTCGATTTTAGCATGGCTGCCGAACGCACGGTAAACAGCGTAGTGCACGTAAAAACGCAAACTACTATGCAGCCGACGTTCAATCCGTGGTCCGACTTTTTTGGCTACCAGCAACAACCGCATGTGCAAGAGGGCTCCGGCTCCGGCGTCATCATTTCGGCCGATGGCTACATCATCACCAACAACCACGTGGTGGAAGGTGCTGAAAAACTGCGTGTAACCCTCAACAACAACAAAGACTATGAAGCGACCGTAGTGGGCCGCGACCCGAGCACCGATATCGCTGTGATCAAGATTGAAGAAGAAGGCTTACCTGCCATTGTCTGGGGCAATAGCGATGATGTGCGCATCGGCCAATGGGTCATTGCCGTGGGCAATCCGTTTGATCTTACAAGCACCGTCACGGCGGGTATTGTGAGTGCCAAGGCACGAAATATCAACTTGCTTTCACGCGAGCGCAACAACGGCGAAGAGGTTTTTCCGGTGGAGTCATTCCTGCAAACCGACGCTGCCGTAAATCCGGGCAACAGCGGCGGTGCGTTGGTAAACACAAAGGGTGAACTGATTGGAATCAATACCGCCATTCAGTCGCGTACAGGTGCATTTGCAGGTTATTCATTCGCGGTTCCTTCCTCGATTGCCAAAAAGGTTTCAAGAGACATCGTAGAGTTTGGCCACGTGCAGCGCGCGTTCATTGGTGTGCGCATCGAAGAGGTGACACAAGACGTTGCCAAGGAGAAGGGCTTGAAGGAAGTTGCCGGTGTTTTTGTGAGCTCGCTTTCCGAGGGTGGAGCAGCTGCGGAGAGTGGCATCGAATCGGGCGATGTGATTCAGAAGATTGACGAACGCCCTGTAAACAATGTACCTCAGTTGCAGGAGCAAGTGAGCCGCTATCGCCCAGGCGACAAAGTAAAGGTTACGGTGTGGCGCGGCGGCAAGCAGCAAGTGGTGGATGTGACGTTGCGCAACCGCAGCGGCCGTGCAGAGCTGGAAGACTTCAAGGCGCAGGAGAGCGGGCCAACTGTGCAGAGTTTGGGTGCAACCTTCGGAGCGCTTTCTCCGGAAGACAAATCTAAACTGCGCCTCAGTGGTGGTGCCAAGGTGCTCGAATTGCAAACGGGTAAATTCAAATCAATCGGTTTGCAAAAAGGGTTTATCATCACGCGCATCGATGGCCAAACCATCAACTCACCGCAAGACCTGGAAACTGTTCTCCAAACCAAGGCTGGAGCCTATGTTGAAATACGCGGCTATTATGCCAACGGCATGGAGGCCATGTATGGTTTCCGGCTTTAAGGTTGAATGTTGAAAGTTGAATGTTGAAAGTTGAATGTTGAAAGTTGAAGGTTGAAGGTTGAAAGTTGAAGGTTGAAAGTTGAAGGTTATGGAGCGCCATTCAAAACCTTCAACCTGCAACTTTCAACCTGCAACTTTCCATTATTGATTTGTCGCAGTGTTCATTGAACCACCGAGCGTCTGAATTTGTTTGTCTTCAATGAAAACGATTGTTATTGCCGGTGCATCCGGATTTATTGGCGAAAACTTGAACGCATTTTTCGCCATGAAGGGGTGGAAGGTATGCACCATTGGCCGTGCCAGTGCAGATGCTACCTGGAACGACCAGTCTTCGATTATTCGTGTGCTTGAGAGTGCCAATGCCGTTGTCAATCTTTCAGGCAAATCAGTGAACTGCCGGTTTACCTATAAGAATATACAGGAACTCATCGGTTCGCGCGTGCAAACCACTCGTGCTTTGGGTGATGCCATTGCATTGTGTAAAAACCCGCCTCCTATTTGGGTAAATGCAAGTGGTGCATCGGTTTATCGCGACGATGTGCAGCGAGCGAATACAGAAGATTCGCCCCTGGATGGTTCCGGTACCATGGCGCAGGTGGCTCGTTTATGGGAGCAAGCATTGAACGAATGCCAAACCCCGCGTACGCACAAGGTGGCGCTTCGTATTTCTCTTGTGCTCGGAAGAAACGGCGG
>CALQJP020000280.1 GCA_943330925.2 Chryseobacterium gleum | reverse complement strand
TTGGTGAAAAGGTTAAACCACTAATTCATGAATTGAAAAGCCGAGGGATAAGTGTCAAGTTTGACGACGATGATACCAAGCGCAGTGGTTGGAAATTCGCAGAATACGAATTGAAGGGCGTGCCTGTTCGTTTGGCCATGGGGCCGAAGGATCTCGAAAACGGCACGGTGGAGATTGCTCGTCGTGATAATGGCACGAAGGAAACTGTTCCATTCGAAGGCATTGCCGACCGCATTCAACAACTCATGACTGACATCCAAGACAACTTGTTTGCGCAAGCTATGGGGTATCGCGAAGAGCACATCACACGGGTTGATTCCTACGAAGAGTTCAAGAAGTTGCTCGATGATAGAGGCGGGTTCTTCCTCGCGCATTGGGATGGAACGAAGGAAACCGAAGAGCGCGTGAAGGATGATACCAAAGCCACTATCCGCTGCATTCCATTCGGAATGGGTGAGGAGGAAGGTGCGTGCATGGTAACGGGTAAGCCTTCCAAGCAACGTGTGTTGTTTGCCAGAGCCTATTGATAAAGAGCAGTCTTCGCTTTCGGAAGTGTCTATCATAGGAGTTGATTGGTTTCGGGGAGTTGTTCAACGTGGACAGAACTTTACTGTGCTTCCTAAAATCAACGTTTCAGTTCCAACGGTAATCCTAAATCCTCAACGACATGAGCGGGAACAAACCGGATTCCCGATTGTTTATACACAAAATGAGCAGCAGTGAGAAAACTACTTTACATCCTCTTCATCGGTTTAAGCTTGAATGCCAGTGCGCAATCACAGATTAAACTTATTGGTGTGTCTAACAACAACGTCGCTGGAAATATTGAAGTACTTCAATGGGCGGCATTCGATTCTTCAACAGTTAGCGCCACGCCAACTATTTTGGATGCTTATCTCTTCGCTTCATCAGCGTTTGATCCTTTTAGCGGCAACTACTACATTGCAGGGATTTCAGATCAAACTACAGGTTTGTTTTCATACAATTCTGAATCCGGAGAAAGCGAGCTGCTCACGGGTTCGATTAACACGAACGTTGCAGAGTTTGATATGAGCACCAGCAAAATGTATAACCTCCGCATGGAAACGGAGGAATACATCAATATCTATGAATATGATTTTGAAACCAATCATGATAGCTTGATTGGAACCATTTACGAGCCCGGAGTTATTGGTATTGTGGCAGATGCCATAGGTTTTGATTCCAATAATGGAATTCTTTATTATGTTGGATACACGAATGACCCGGCTTCGGCGCTCTATTCCGTTCCGGTTAGAGCTGACTTCTTTTCATACACCAGAACTATTCTCAACACTCCTACTGCCATCAGCAGCATCACAAGTCTGAATTTTGATAATGTGAATGAGAAGCTGTTCGCAACGAGCGATTCTTTTGATCAAAACACAGGTACAAATGCGAGAAGCATTGTCGAGATTGACATTAACACAGGTGACGTAATTTCACTCGGCGAGTTGAGTGAGTTTCCTTACTTCGTTGGTGGTTCCTCGTTATTCGATCAAAACACCGGTACCTTTCTTTTGGTGGGTATCAACGATAGCAATGTGGTTGAAATGATTGCTTTCGATACCTACACGAATACGTATATCACCGGATTTGTGCCTGATGGCGTTTCTGAAATGGCATGCGACAATACCTTGTTCGCGAGAAGTCAATATCTCGCCGCGGGAATTGAGCCACAGGCTGATGGTGATTTCAGGGTGTATCCGAATCCGGTTGCGGATGTATTGAATCTGGAATCTACATCCCAGGGAGCCGATCAATTGCAAATCTTCAATGCACTGGGTGAATTGGTGTATGAGAAAAGGAACACCTCCTTCAACAGAATGAATATTGACATGTCTAACCTGTCACCCGGTCTTTACACCGTAAATCTGACCGCTGCGAAACAAACGGTATCTAAGAAGATTCTGGTGAAGTAAACTGCAGTTGAGGGAGGAGCGACGTCAGCTAGCGGTTGTGTGCTGAGTTGTTATGATGGAGCTACCTTTGCATTCCATGAAGCAGTCCCTCTTTCTTCTGTGTGTCTTGTTCAGTTCGGCCTTCGTTATGGCCCAACCCTTTGGCCCGGCGGGTCAGCTTGCCTATGCCATCTATCCGCAAGAAGGCTGGCGTCGAGTATTGGAGGTTTATGACTTCGATGGCAACGGACTTCAAGATGTGATTTACGGAGTGAAAGCCGTCGACAACAGCTGGTTTTCTCCCATGCTTATGTCGCACATGGATCTTGTAACTTGGCAGGGAGCAGCCGTAATGGATACACTGCTTCCAAGCACGCCGGCCACACAGTACAACTACTTCAACGAGGCGTATTTTTTCTTTGAACGTGTCGATGCCGATGGCGACGGTGATCAGGATATACTCACCTTCGATTCGGTAAATGACAGCCTGCGTTTGGTCTGGTTCGAGAATTTTGGTGCCGGCATTTCCACACCTGCTTCACCTTTCATGAATTTCGAGGATGAGGTGATTGCGGCTCACTTGGCCGACTTGAATCACGATGGCATTCACGACCTACAGGTGACACTTGCCAATGGTTGGGTGCGCGCCAATGGTTTGGCGGGCGGAGGTTTCGGCGCATTTCAATCGGTCCCATACACGTGCCCTGACTTCGGGATTTATTTCGGCGACTTTAACAATGACGGGATTTCAGATTATGCCGACAATCTCAATGGTCATGTTTACATCTACATCGGCTCAGGCAATGGGAGTTTCAACTGGAACGGAACGTCGGTTGATATCAGCAACGATATTTTTACCGGCCTGAATTTTCACGATCTGACCGGTGATGGCCTAGTCGACATGATCTACGAAAGCGGGAGCGATATTTACTTCTTACACAATCTAGGGAATGGGTTTTACGGCGATGATTCGTCGGTCGATGCTTCACCCATAATCGGTGAAATTTCTGTGGATGAAATGGTGAGTGAAGGACACTTCTTTGATGCTGCGGATCTCGACAATGACGGCGATATGGACGTGCTGGGCGATGGCGTGTTCGTCAGCGAAACAGGTGAGGTATTCTATTGGTATGAGAACAATGGAACAGGTGAATTCGTGCCTCATTTCATTACAACTGAAACCAATCCGGCCATGGCTGCGTGGTCTGACTTGGATAATGACGGTGCACTGGATATAGTCACGGTCGGGCTTGATGACGGGTGGCTCTTTCAACACGGAAACTGGGTGCTCAGGGGGTGCACCGATCCTGCCGCTTGCAACTTCGATCCTCAGGCCGAGAATTGGGACGGCTCTTGCTGCTACGGTGTATGCGGATGCACTTACCCGTGGGCCATCAATTATGATCCGAATGCAACGTGCAATCCGGGAGACTGTTTGGTGCTTCAGGAAGGCTATGTGTTTCACGATGCCGATGAAGACGGCGTGTGGGATACAGATGAGGTGCCCGTGGCCGGTGCAGAGTTGCATTTCTATCCGATGGGTATAACTACCATTACCGATGATGATGGATTTTTCTCGGTCGGCCTGCCGCTGGAGGTTGTTCAGATTTCATGCGAGACCAATAATGTGTTTCCGTATGTGACTACCGACAACAACATCGATTATTCCGTTGGCTC
>CALQJP020000279.1 GCA_943330925.2 Chryseobacterium gleum | reverse complement strand
ATTGGACCATTTGCAATGAGCACCCCACCAAAGGCCGACACAGAGTCGCAAGCCAATGCCACTTCATAGGCTTCCTTCATGGTGGCACGTGTTGCAATGCCGCATGCGTTGTTGTGTTTCAGAATGGCAAACGTTGGGGCCTCATGAGTAAACTCATCAATCAGGTTTACCGCTGCATCGACATCCAGCAAGTTGTTGTAGGAAAGTTCCTTGCCGTTTAGCTTGGTGAATAACGCATCCATATCACCATAGAAAACACCGCGCTGATGTGGATTTTCACCATAGCGAAGTACCTGATATTCATTTTCGCTGATCTTCAACGATCCCGGTTCTTCACCAAGGAAATACGAATAGATTTTCCCGTCGTAGTGCGAAGAAACATTGAACGCTTCACGCGCCAGTTCACGTCGCTGCTCGATGGTGCTTTCTCCTGCCTGTTGGGTCAGGATGTTGAGCAAATGACCGTAGTAACGCTGAGCCGGCACAATCACCACGTCGTCATAATTCTTGGCAGCACCGCGAATGAGCGATATACCGCCGATGTCAATCTTTTCAATAATGTCTTCGTGCGATGCGCCGCTTGCTACTGTTTTTTCGAACGGATACAAATCGACGATTACGCAGTCGATGTTTGGAATTTCGTACTCTGCAATTTGCGCCTGATCACCCGCGTCAGCGCGGCGATTCAAAATTCCCCCAAAAACTTTCGGATGCAATGTCTTCACGCGTCCGCCCAGTATGCTCGGGTAGCCTGTAAGTTCTTCAACCGGAACAACTGTTCCACCGAGCTTTTCAATAAACTCTTGCGTGCCACCGGTGCTGTACATGGTAATGTTTAGCTCCATCATGCGTTGCACGATAGGCTCAAGACCGGTTTTATCGAATACGGAAATAAGGGCTGAGGTAATTTTTTTCGACATGTTTAGGAGGAATTTTGCGCCGCGAATGTAGCACTACAATTCCACCTTATACGAAAGCAAAATCACATAGTCGGTTTCAATCGGCGAATCAGTGAGGTCGCGCTGTATAAGGTAACCAGCTGCTATTGAATGCTTTTTCGTGATTTTCCGAGTTGCCTGAGCGGTCCAGCGCCAATTTTGCAACTGCAGCGGATTGTATTGGGAGGTATTATTGAACAGTTCGAAAGATGTTGCCAAATCCAGCTTTTTCAAGCCCGTGTATTTGATGCCTAATCGGTTGCGCCATATGGTTACGAAATCAGCGTCGGCATCGCCAACCGCTCCTGCAATGGATAACTGAATGCGGCTTTGGTATTGAAGAACAAAATCACCCTGCTTCTCCTTAATCGTGAGGCCATACTGCAACCGCTGTCGTGGATCAACATACACGCCGTCGTTCGACAAGCCGCCGCGATAAGCAGCGCTCATTAAAAAACGCTTATTCAAACTGTACTCTGCGCTAACATCAACAAAACAACGCGACCAACGTGAGATGTTTTCATCGAGTCGAATTTCCGGGGAAACAGTTATTTCCAATCGGTCCGATACTTCATGCGAAAGGGATACATCCGCCCACAACCCTGCGTCGTTGTATTGAGCCGATGCAATGCACGAAAAGAAAAGGCAAATCAGAAAAATGCTAGTTCGTGTCATACACCATCATGTCGTTGGCGACAATACGTTGTTCTTTATCGGTAATCTCCAATTCTTGCAACACCGTCATATGCTCTTCGTCCCACGGCACCGCTACTGCATTGGTGTCTTTGGAAAAAACATAGACCTTGTAGTTGCCGGGGCGCAAATAGAGAAATTCGTACTCCCCGTCATAGTTCGTTCGCACACGATCATCGGGCGATACATGATCGTCGTATAGAATGTACACATCTTGATCGGCCGCAGGAAAAGTACCCACCGCTGTTCCCGGATTATTGAGTACCACTCGCAACTCCTTCGCTACTTTGCCTTTGATTGAAGAGTTGCCTCCATCACCTGCCTCCTTCTTACAAGAGGCGAGCAACGAAACTGCGCCAATCGCCAAGAGAAAATAACTTGCTTTCATTGTTATCAATTGTTGAATCCGGAAGAGAACGTCTCGTCCATGTGCCCATCCTGCTGGTCTTCGTAGAAGTAAATCTTTACCATTACCGTGTCGCGCAGAAAATCGATTTTTCCAATTTCTACACGATTGATTTTAATGCCCGTGCGTTCTTCCAAATCAGCAATCAACTCGGCGCGTCGGCCCTTTTGAATGAGCGTGATTTTCTCATACACCACCAACTTCTGCGACTCGTGACGCAACAACCACACGTGCTCCAGGCCATAGGTAAGCGCGAGTATGGCCAAGTTGGCGAACATCAGTTCTGCGATGGATATTTTCTTGTTGATGAGCGCGTTCATCACCGACATGCCAATCACGATGAACAGGTAGGTCATTTCTTTGATGGGGATGGCATCCGTTCGATAACGAATGATTCCAAATACGGCGAACAACCCCAGCGCAAATCCCATCTCCAACTTCACACTTTCCAGCAAGAAGCACATCGTGAAAATAGAAATGCTGAACAGGAAGTAAGTAAAAAGAAAGTCCTTCCTTTTAGCGATGGGATAATAGATGAGGCGCACGAGCACGAAGACAAACGACAAATGCAGGAGCATGCGAATCACCAAACCGAGCAAGTCTTCTCCATTAAAAAACTTCAATCCGCCGAGCGGCTTGAACTTCTCGGGTTCATCTATCAACGCAGGATCCAATGCAGGAACGGCGTCTTGCATTCGAAACAATATTTCACTCCAATCAAGCAACATAGGCCAATTTAATTTTTTCGATTTTCAATAATTTCTGTTTGAGGTTATTCGACTTCATTTCGGGGTAAAGTAAGGCTACACCCAGGCAATACTTGCTCATCGATTCCGGACGAACCAACTGATGCTTCAATTGCCTGAGCACTTCCGAGACTCCGCTTTGCTCGTCGCGCTTCACTTCAATAATAACCAACTCCGGAATACCTGCACTTCTATTTCCGTATTGAAACGTTATATCGGTGTCGATGGTAAGACGCTCACCTGCCGAAGTATCGACCAGTGTTATCCGTCCGAAACTATTCCAAAGTTTGGGTTCATACTCGCGATGTTCGCGCGTGCGCTCATCAATAAATGCATTCTCCTTCTCGTCAATCGACTCTGCGATGCTCCCCAACTTAATGCGACTTTTGATGGTGCGACCCTTGTTGGTTTTCTCCTTGTATTCCAAAAAAGATAGCTGACTCTCTACGTATTCGCGCTTGCGAATCTTGAAACGATTGCGTTTACCGTTGTGGTGTTGGCGATAGCAGCGAAAATCGACTGTATCGAAATAGAGTGTCTGATACCGATTGACGCGAATAGATCCCACCTCCAATATGCGATAGTTGGAACCCAGATGCTGCAGCATATCTTCCAACTGCGCGCGGCTAACCATGAACTTTGTATCCGTGCGATTCATAAGCCGCACACTATCCATTTCTTGAAGTGAAATGGGTTCAAAGCGTTTCAAAAGGGCATTGAGGTCGGTCATGATTCGGCGGGGTAGATGCCAATTGTTACTACAAGTTTAACACAAATGTCCCCCGCGCACAATTCGGGATTCCCAACTCCTACTTCAAGTTGTGGTAAACAGCCTGCACATCGTCGTCCTCTTCAATCTTTTCAAT
>CALQJP020000278.1 GCA_943330925.2 Chryseobacterium gleum | reverse complement strand
TCCAGACGTTCTTTGATGTGACGGCTGGTTACGAACTTTCCTTCCTTACCAAAGAACGGTGAATCGTTGATGGTGAAGAGCATGCTCATGGTAGGCTCGTCAACCGCGATGGTTGGCAGAGCTTCCGGATTTTCAAAGTCGGTGAACGTATCGCCGATTTCAAATTCCTCAATGCCGTTAATAGCGCAGATATCGCCCGACACAACGTTTTCAACTTTGCGTTTTCCGAGACCTTCAAAGACGTACAATTCTTTGATACGGCCTTTCACAAGGCGGCCATCGCGCTTGGCCAGGGAGATGGGCATGCCGGCAGTGAGCTCACCGCGATGCAATTTGCCGATGGCCATGCGGCCGGTATAGGCTGAATAGTCGAGCGAGGTTACCAACATTTGTGGTGTTCCTTCACGCTTGATAGGGCCCGGGATATGTTCCAACACCAGATCGAGCAAGGGCTCGATGGTGTCTGTTTTTACTTTCCAGTCTAAGCTCATCCATCCGTGCTTGGCTGCGCCATAAGCAGTAGGGAAGTCGAGCTGATCTTCGGTTGCACCGAGATTGAACATCAGGTCAAATACGGCTTCATGCACTTCATCCGGAGTGCAGTTTTCCTTGTCTACCTTGTTGATTACAACGATGGGTTTCAATCCCATTTGGATGGCCTTCTGCAATACAAAACGTGTTTGTGGCATAGGACCTTCAAAAGCATCAACCAGCAACAATACACCTTCAGCCATGTTCAATACGCGCTCCACCTCGCCGCCGAAGTCACTGTGACCCGGTGTGTCGATGATGTTAATCTTGTGGCCCTTATATTGAATAGAAACGTTTTTCGCCAAAATCGTGATGCCGCGCTCACGCTCGAGGTCGTTGTTGTCGAGAATGAGTTCGCCTGTTTGCTCGTTTTCACGGAAGAGCATGGCAGCATGAAGCATCTTGTCTACCAATGTTGTTTTGCCGTGGTCAACGTGTGCGATGATGGCAATATTCCTAATTTTTTGCATGTGAGGTTTTTAAAATCGGGTGCAAAAGTACGGCGGGAAAGGGTTTTTTCGACCATTAAGTTCAAGAGGGGGATTGCAGGTTGAAAGTTGAAGGTTGAAAGTTGCAGGTTGCGCCGGTGTGAACCTTCAACTTTCAACCTTCAACTTTCAACTCTTTTAAAAAGGAAATCCAATTCCTAAATTAAACACCGTATTGTTCCGCAGCTTGATTCGATCCACGGGGTTGCCTGTTGATGCCAGGTAGGCGAGGTACTCGTCTTTCGGTTGCCAGAGCCAACGTTCGCCCTGCACCTTGGCCGGATCTTTCAGCTGCACGCCCACATCGAGGCGCACCAGGAAGTAATCGAAATCAACGCGCAGTCCGAAACCGCCGCCAATTGCTATCTCGCTGACAAATCGGTCGCCGCTGAAGTCGGCTCCTTTTCTGTTCGGGTCTTCGTTGAGCAGCCAGATGTTTCCGGCATCGGCAAAGAAGGCCCAGTTGAGCAGGGGGGTAAACTTGAATCGGTACTCTATGTTACCTTCCAGTTTCAGCTCTCCGATGTTGTTGAAGGTTTGTGGTAGCAAGGCATCGCGCGAGGAACCGGGGCCAAGGGTGCGTGCCTGCCAGGCGCGCAGGCCATTGGCACCACCGCTGAAAAAGCTTTTTTCGAATGGAAGTGTAATGGCATTTTTACGCGGAACCCCAATTCCACCATACACGCGCATTACAAAGGCGTTGCGATCGTTCACATTGCTGTAATAGCGAAAGTCGCCCTCACCGCGGAAATATTGCGCAAAACGAATTCCGTATATCCGATGGCTGTTCAAACTATCTACAGGTTGATTGGCCAGGTCCATTGCACCGTTGAGCAAATTACCTGCAGCACTCGCCCCAAAGCGGGCATACATATACCGTGGCTGGTATTTGGCCTTTTGTGTATTCAATGTGTAGGTGGCATTGGTCGCCAATATCAAATGATCTTGATAGCTGTTCTCCAAAAAGGCATCGTTGAGTCGATCCAGAAAATCTTGAAAGGCTTCCGACTTGTTGATTTTAATAATGCTGAACTCGATGGCATCCCATGAAATGCGTGATACGGCATCGGGATTCTCTATCCAGGTGTACGTATAACGAACCTGCGACAGCGTGCGCTGGTAATCGGGGCGTCGCTGGTAGTTGAACGTGGCGCTCAATGCCGTTTGTGGGTCGCTGCTTTGTGCTGTAAAATCGCAACCCAACGGCCAAAGACGCGGCACGCGGTACGTAATCTCCGGGCCTATTTCGAAGGTGTTGAGACGGAAGTTGTTTTGTAACCGGTCGGTTGCATTGTCGGTCTCGTCGTTGCTGAAGGCCAGGTTTTGAGAGGCTTCCAATCCGGTCACGATGTTGAAATCGAGTGCTTCAGCACCACCGAAAAGATTGCGGTGGGTATACGTTAGGTTGCCGTAAATACCCATGTTGCCGCTTCGATTGGTGAAGTGCGGATACAGGTAGTACGATTGTTTTTCCTCCGGAGTAAGGCGCACATGGGTGTCCAGGATGTGTATTTTTTCATTGATGGCCGTTTCGCGAGGCAGCAACTGGATGGTAGTGGATTTGAAAACCCCCATTTGTGAAAAGCGCTTGTAGGTACGGTCGATGCGGCTGCGCTGATACATGTCGCCGGTGCGGTAACTCTGTGCGCATGAAATAATCTCTGCATCCAAATCGGGCTTGCCGTAGCAGAGTATTTTGATGCCGTCGTACTCTACAGTATCGGTGGGGGCGTAGTCGGGATTCGATAAATCGAAATGTGTGTGCACAAAGACATCGCCGATGAAGTATTTCTTGTGTGGAACCGAAATCAAACTATCGGCATATTCAGTGGAAGGAACTTGCGGTTGTTCAATGCGGAGGGTCACGTTCACTCCATGGCCTCCAATGGTAGTGTCTGCATCGAAAACGACGTATTCCTTATTGAAATCATAATAGCCTTTCTCATTGAAGTAAGCCGCTATGGCCTCGCGCTCTGCGTCGAGTGCTTTAACATCGAAAATATCTGCGGAATCAAGGGTCGATGCTTTTCGCAGTTGCGCAATATAATTGGCCATTTCCTTATCCGAAATCTTGTAATCTATTTTGCGAATGTGGTAGGGCTTTCCCGGATAAACGTGAAAGTTGACGCGGCATTTTGAGCTGTCGCTGCTGTATACCGCCTCAGGTTCTACCCTCGAACGGAAATAACCTTTCTTCTGCAGAAAGATATTCATTTGCTCAGCGCTCTTAATCATTTTGGTTGTGTCGAGCAGAGCTGTTTGTTCACCCACCGTGTAAGCCCAGAACATCCGCCAGCTTTTGCACTCAACGGGTGTCTTGTTGGTGGCTGCACGTCGGTCATTTTTGTCTTTGCAACGCCCGGCTGCACGCTTCTCACTTTCCGAGAGTTTGTTCTTATTGACCAGCAGATACACGGTGTGGTTGAATCGAAACCAAAGAATACGTCGATTGGGCTTGAGTCGCGAGTAAAAAAGAATTTCGTCGGCAGGCACATTGAACTCAAGCATGGGAGGAACGGGCAACGCGTTTACATCGAATGGAAGCTTTACAGGAGCGTCGGTGTGAATTACCACATCGTGCCTGCGCAAAAAAGACTGGCCATCGGGCACGTTGCGAAGACGCGCACACCCTGTGAGCACAACGGCGGTGCACAGGCTCAACC
>CALQJP020000277.1 GCA_943330925.2 Chryseobacterium gleum | reverse complement strand
GGTCCACGCTTCAGCAGGAGCAGCAAACAGAGGTTTTACCTGTGGCCAAACTACTCCGAAGGTGGCCGAATGACGGTATACTTCCAGAAACGATTCGTCTTCCCAACGTGAATAGGTGAAGAAAATGTTGGGGTTATTTTCATCGCGAAGCAATTTCAAACCGCAACAACCATCGGCTGCTCTAATCTGGGTATGATATTGTTCGAAAATGTCAAGAAACTGAGCCGTAGCGTCAGTCCTGAAGGTCATCTTCACTATTCGGGTCACCATTGAATTCTATGCGTATTACGTCATCAACTGAGAAGCCAAACAGTTCGGCTGCTCCGCCACCGTGCATGGTGGTTCCTCCGTTGATGGCAATCATCAATCGGCCTCCGTTTGACCACATGGCGAGGCGCTCACCTTCAACGACGTCTGTAAAGTAGTTGCTGATTTTAGAAATGCCGAAGCCTACGCGTTTGAAGAGGATATTAAACTTTCGTTTTTTGCGCACCTGTTCGAAAAGCGGCTTTGAAATGTTGCAGTACACATTGCCGTAATGGTCGATGTACTCTACGTGTCCTCTCAAAACGTCGCCTTCCAGACTTGGCGTGGGCAGCATGGCTTGATTGAACGAATGCACGCGTTGTCCTAAAAATTCAATCGACCCTCCACGGGAAAGGTGCGCAGCTGCCGTGGCAAAAACGCCTTTCATGGGAAACGTCCAGTCTTCGCCTTGAGGCAGTGTAATTTCAAAAACATCTTCAGGCTCTTGCTCAAAAATGAGAGAGAAGATGCCGTTGTCGGCACCGACAAAAAAATGTCCCATGTATTGAATGGCGACATGTGGAGTGCGCGCAGTAAACTCCGGATTCACTCCAATGACGTGCACAGTGCCCAACGGGAATTGCCGCCATACGTTTCGAACCAGAAAGGAAGCTGCATTGATGTCGAACGATCGTACTTCATGACTGATGTCCACAATGGACGCCTGCGGAGCCTGAGTAAGGATCGAAGCTTTGACCGCGGCCACATAGTGATCGCGCATGCCCAAGTCTGATGTTAATGTGATAATACCCACTGCAACAAAAATCCATCTACTTTTGGGGTGAATTTTACCTAAGGTTTAGAAACTTATCAAAAAAGGAATTAACGCTTGACAGAGAAAGAAATCATCTTGCCCGATATCGAACCAATCGAATTTTTCGGACCAACCAACAACAAATTCAAATTTATCCAGAGCCGCTTTCCCAAACTGAAGGTGGTCGCCAGGGGCAACGTCATTCGCGTAATCGGTGACGACGACGAAATTGATCGTTTCGAGCTGAAGCTCGAACAGATATTCGCTCATATCGAAAAGTATAGCTCGCTTGCCATGAACACCCTGGAAAACATCCTCGACGGCCATGTGGAGCTGTCGCAAGGAAAACATTTTTCGGGCGCAGAGGATGTGCTAGTGTTTGGCCCGGGTGGGCAAAAGGTAGTCGCTCGAACTGCCAATCAAAAACGAATGGTGGAAGCGTGTGATGCGAACGATATGGTGTTTGCCATTGGGCCTGCGGGTTCCGGTAAAACCTATACGGCGGTTGCACTTGCAGTGCGCGCGTTGAAAGAAAAGCAGGTAAAGCGTATAATCCTTACGCGACCTGCGGTAGAAGCAGGGGAGAACCTGGGGTTTCTACCGGGTGATTTAAAGGAGAAACTCGATCCATACATGCAGCCACTATACGATGCGCTGATGGATATGATACCTTACGAAAAGCTTGCGGATTATATCGAGAAGAACACCATTGAAATTGCCCCGCTGGCATTCATGCGCGGACGTACGCTCGATAAGGCATTTGTTATTTTGGACGAAGCACAGAATGCTACGGTCGCTCAAATGAAGATGTTTTTGACTCGTATGGGACGTGATGCTAAGTTTATCATCACAGGCGATGCTACTCAAGTAGACTTGCCAAGAAATCAACCCAGCGGATTATTGCGTTCGGTTGATTTGGTTAGAAATATCGAAGGAATTTCTGTTATCGAACTCACCGGTGCCGATGTGGTGCGTCATAAACTCGTGAAGCGAATTATTGAGGCGTTTGAAACAGGGGACAGATAATAGGTATTAGGTGATAGGTGATAGGTTGATGCTACAGCACCTTTAACCTATTACCTATCACCTTTAACCTATTGATTAACTTTTTTTCGTGCGTTCTTTATCGATTTGTCGACGCAATGCACTTACAGCAAAATCGGTTGCTTCTTCAAACGATTTGCATTGCTTCTTGGCGAATAGCTCCTTTCCTGGAATAGAGAGTTTCACTTCCGCGATTTTGTTTTCATTCACATCCGACTTGTCGAGGCGAAGAAAGACTTCTCCTTTAATAATGCGATCGTGAAACGTGCTGAGTTTGTTGACCTTTTCTTCAATGAAGCGAATCAATTTGATGTCGGCATCGAAGTGAATACTTTGAACTTGTACTTGCATAATTCAAAACTTTTTTAAGGGTTTAACTTCAATTATTTCTGGGGTGCATCCTGGAATGGATGCTTTTTAATTTCTCGATACTGTTGTGTGTGTAAACTTGCGTAGCAGCCAGACTCGAATGACCGAGAATCTCTTTAATGACATTTAACTCTGCTCCGTTGTTCAACATATGTGTTGCGAATGTGTGTCGAAGTACGTGAGGACTTTTCCTCTGAATCGTTGTTACCTGCGAAAGGTAAAATTTAACCTTAAGATAAACAAGAGATTTTGTCACTTTTTTGCCTTTATCAGTTACGATGAGGCTTTCAAACGACGATTGACGGAAACGGTCATTTCGGTGCTTGATATATGCTTCTATCTTTCCCATCATTGCTTTGCCTAACGGTACGTATCGTGTTTTATTCCTTTTACCGAGCACTTTGATTTGACCAAGCGAACGATCTACGTCCGAATCCTTTAATCCAAGCAACTCTGATTGCCTTATACCCGTTTCGTACAAAAGGGTTACAAGGAGTTCGTCTCTTTTCAATAAAAAGGTGTCGGCATCTGTGGGTCGCACAAATTGCTCGCTGCTTTCAATATGATACAGTGCTTGTGCTCCCTTCTCCTCCACGAAAAGGGGGAGCCTGGCCGGTTTCTTAGGTTTTGGGATGTTGCGCGCAGGATTGGCTGAGAGTATGCCTTCTTTCATTTGAAAGCGCATAAATGCATTGACAGCCGACAGCTTCCGATGAACGGAAGAGGGGTGATAGTCATTTTCCATGAGCGACGCCAGCCACGACCGAACAACTTGATGGGATACTTCAACCGATGATTCAATGTCGAACTCCTTCTTGCAGTAGATCGAAAACTGACCGAGGTCAACAGCATAGGAATCAATCGTATGCGGTGAGCAACGCTTCTCTGTGAGGAGATAGTTCAAGAATTTTTCAGTTTGCACCATAGCAAGAAAGGTGAATTTTCAGTAAAAACTGAAAACTCACCTTTCGTATTGTGAACAGGAGTCTGTTATTACATCTCTTCGCGCTTCAGCGTAGTGATGTATGCAGCCTTCTTAATTTCTTCACGACGTGATACACTTTTCTTAGTGTATGCCTGGCGGCTACGCAATTCTTTTACAACGCCTGTTTTCTCGAATTTCTTCTTGAACTTCTTCAGTGCGCGGTCAATGCTTTCGCCTTCTTTTACCGGAATAATCAACATAACGGATATACCTCCTTCATTTTAGG
>CALQJP020000276.1 GCA_943330925.2 Chryseobacterium gleum | reverse complement strand
GACTGTATTCAATCGGCGGGAACCTATGCAACCGAAGAGCGAGACCTAGATACTTTTTCTGCAGTTGAGTTGAATGATTACATCCAGTATGAATTGTGTGATACCAATTACTATGGAGTTCTCATTACGGCTCCGGGTAATTTGATTTCCGATATAGAAGCTGAAGTAGAAGCAGGAAAACTGGTTGTGCGAAACACGAACAAATGCAACTTTGTTCGGTCGTATAAAAACAGAATTACCATCCGCATTTGCGCCCCCGATTTTCAGGATATTCAGAATTATTCAACGGGCGATATAACTACAGTGAATGCAATGCAAGGGAGTCGATTTTCCATCGATAACCGCAGTGCCGCAGGTGTGCACCGGCTTTTTCTAAAAGTAGATACCGTCAATATCGCTTCGCATACCGGTGTGAGCGACGCATTGGTTAGTGGGCAATGCGATGTTGTCTACCTGTTCAATCAAGGTTTAGGTGTAATCGATGCGGGCCAACTTCAATCACAAAGCGCATACGTCAACAACTCATCGCTCAACGATATGTATGTGAATGTGCGTGATTATCTATACGCTTACATTCTGTTTTCGGGAAGTGTTTTTTACGATGGCAATCCTTCAAGCATCGATCAGAATGTTGAAGGAAACGGCTCCCTTCGACCGCTCTAGTTTTCCTCAAAATACTGCGAAAGGTTTTCTAGAATTTCTTGCGGGCATCGCATGGGTTTGCTTGTAGCTGCGTTCACAAAAACAAGGTCGGTTTCTGCTTCGTTCAAGATTGTTTCTCCGCGATGCGTTTGATATTGAAACCGGAGTTTTGCTGTTGGCAATTGTGTGATGGCAGTTGTGATTTGTATTTCATCGTCGTAGTGCGCAGGCGCGAAGTAACGCACATGAAAATCGACAACAGGAAGCAGGATACCGGCATCTTCAAGCGACTTGTATGTGATGCCGCATGAACGCAAGGTTTCAACGCGTGCGACTTCGAAGTAAGTTGCATAATTGCCATAATAGACATAGCCCATGCGGTCGGTTTCAGCGTAACGCACCCGTATTCTTGTTGTGTGAGAAATCATGTTCGAAAGGTCGGATATTCATCGTGGCTGACAATGGTTGAGGAGGTGTCGTTTTTTGATGAAATGATTAAACTCGTGACTTTAAGTGTATTATGTCTTTTCGATTGAATCAAAACTTGTGATACTGTTAAATGACTTGATTTTGCAAGCCTTTCGTGAGAAATTGTTCGGAAGTCAAACTTTTTTAGAAGTCAAGACCAAATAACTTTTTTTTTTCACTTTTTTCTCTATTCATTTGCCACGCATTCGACGGAAGAGATAACTAGAGCAAGATCGGCTGCCCTGACAAGTTATAATTAACCTCAAAAAGAACTAATCAGCTACATGAATAAAGACCATAATCAGGTTTGGAAAAACTGTTTGGACATTATCAAGGACAATGTAAGTCCTCAAGGATATAAGACCTGGTTTGAGCCTATCAAGTCCGTTCGACTTGAAGACAGCGTGCTCACAATACAAGTGCCTTCACAATTTTTCTACGAATGGTTGGAAGAGCATTATGTAACACTTCTAAAAAAGATCATTCGCAAAGAGCTTGGTACGGAAGGACGCTTGGAGTACTCCATCATCATGGAGAACAACACCAACTCTAACCCATACACGATTAAAGTTCCAACAAGCAATCGCAAAGCAGTGAAGAACGCTGTGGTTACTATGCCGTTGGATATGGGTGAGTCGCCTATCAAAAATCCGTTTATCATTCCCGGCCTGCGCAAAATGCAGGTTGACTCGAATTTGAATCCGAATTACTCGTTCGACAATTTCGTGGAAGGTGATTCAAACCGTTTGGCGCGCAGCGCAGGTTTCGCGGTTGCCAACAAGCCCGGAGGTACTGCCTTCAATCCGTTGTTGATTTACGGCGGTGTTGGTTTAGGTAAGACACACCTTGCTCATGCCATTGGTATTGAGATCAAGAATAAATACGAAGACAAGACTGTTCTCTATGTGAGCAGCGAAAAGTTTACGCATCAGTTTATCGATGCAGTGAAGAACAATACAGTGAACGATTTCACACACTTCTATCAGATGATTGACGTGTTGATTATCGACGACGTTCAGTTCTTCAGTGGTAAGGAAAAGACACAAGATGTGTTCTTCCACATCTTCAATCACTTGCACCAAACCGGAAAGCAAATCATCATTTCGAGCGACAAGCCGCCGGTAGAAATGCAGGGCATGGAGCAACGCCTCCTCAGCCGCTTCAAGTGGGGATTGAGTGCAGACCTGCAGGTGCCTTCACTCGAAACGCGTATCGCGATTTTGAAGAAGAAGATGTATGCCGATGGTATCGAATTGCCGGAGGAGGTAGTTGAATACTTGGGATACTCTATCACATCAAACGTTCGTGAACTCGAAGGAGCGCTTATATCGTTGATCGCACAGTCATCATTGAACAAGAAGGCCATCACCTTGGATCTTGCCAAGCAGATGATCGATAAGTTCGTGAAGAACACAGCACGCGAAGTGAGCATCGACTACATCCAGAAAGTGGTGTGCGATTACTTCGATTTGCCTATCGAATTGTTGAAGAGCAAGACACGCAAGCGCGAAATCGTTCAGGCTCGTCAAATCGCGATGTACTTCGCGAAGAAGATGACCAAGAGCAGCCTTGCCAGCATTGGTGCACATTGCGGCGGTAAAGACCACGCAACGGTATTGCACGCATGCCGCACGGTAAACAACCTCCAGGAAACAGACAAGCACTTCCGCAAGTATTTGGATGATTTGGAGAAGAAGCTGTCGATTGCGTAAAAGATTTGTTTCCTAACCATATCCTCTGATATAATGGAGAATGGAGAATGGAGAATGAGGACGATATTCTCCATTCTTCATTCTCCATTCTCTTGTTAATAACACGCGCTTTCGTTCACGACACTAGAACCCTGCGCCGTTTATCTTTGACCGCGTAATAGAAAAATCCAACATGAAATTCATTGTTACAAGCACTGCGCTTTTGAAGCAGTTACAACAGTTGAGCGGAGTGCTCAACAGCAGCAACACATTGCCTATTCTCGATAACTTCTTGTTCGAAATAAAGGACAAGGCGCTTACCATTTCGGCGAGTGATCTGGAGACGGCTATGAGCACTCAGATGGCTATCGAAGCGAAGGAAGAAGGCTTGATTGCCATTCCTGCCAAAATCTTGTTGGAGATTTTGAAGAGCTTGCCTGAGCAACCGCTTACGTTCACCATCGACAAAAAGACGCTGGGTGTTGAAATCTCGAGCGACTATGGTAAGTACAAACTTACCGGCGCCAACGGTGAAGACTTCCCGAAGACACCGGCATTGAACGGTGCGAAGTCATTGTCGATTTCAGGTGATGCACTTTCACGTGCAATCAATAAGACCTTATTTGCCGCAGGTAACGATGACATGCGCCCAATCATGAGCGGTGTGTTTTTCGAGATACATGAAAATGAAGTTCGCTTCGTTGCAACCGACGCGCACAAACTGGTTCGTTATACACGCACCGATGTAGGTGGTGGTGGTGCAGCCTCTTTCGTTGTGCCGCGCAAACCACTCAACTTGTTGAAGGGCGCCTTGGGTGCACACAAGTCGGATGTGAAGATTGAATACACGGAGAACAATGCACTCTTTACACTCGATAACGTAGTGTTGATGTG
>CALQJP020000275.1 GCA_943330925.2 Chryseobacterium gleum | reverse complement strand
ATGGCACCGCAGTCATCGACTTGCGCCTGGGTGCATGCATTCGAAAGCGGCACAAATTGGTGGTGCATTGCACCAATGTATTCAATCGGTTTGTGGTATTGCGACCCGCCAAGCCAGAAGCGCCCCGAGGTATTGGTGTCCAATACGAATGGGTGTTCTAAATTAGCCGGCATGACGAATTTATCGAAATCGGTCGCCGAATCGGAAGTGACCATCACAGAATTGATGATACCCGCTGATGCCAATTTTGGAGGAAAGGTGCACGGCGGCATCTTGCGTTCACTCATGGATACAGTTGCGTATGTGTGTGCTTCGAAATACGCACAGGCCTATTGCGTGACAGTGGCTGTGGAGGGGGTCGAATTTCTGACACCGGTCGAAGTGGGTGAGTTGGTTTCCTTGAAAGCCTCTGTGAATTATGTTGGGAGAACAACCATGATTGTTGGAATACGCGTTGAATCGCTGCTGCCTCAGTCGGGCACGTTGAAGCATACCAATTCTTGTTATTTTACAATGGCGGCCAAAGACGATAACGGCAACCTTTGTGAAGTGCCTGTGTTGCGAATCGAAACGGAAATACAATTGCGCCGGTTTTGCGAAGGCAAGGCTATTCGTCGCCTGTCGCTTCAGAAACGCGATTTTTTAAAGGCCGATCTTGAAGGCATCGACATCCAGGAACGCATTGCCATGACACACGGTGAGCGCGTTGAATTAACTATACTGTAACCATAGTTCAATCAATGGACTTTCAGGAAGCGCTATTTTTGTGCGCATGGAGTGGAGTGAATTAACAGCCTGGTTTACATCAGATGCTGCGCGCAAAGTGGTCGGCAATCCTCGATTGTTTCAAAAAGGTAGCATACTGTTGCACGCAAATGAGCGCGTGAATGGCGCTTTTGTATTGGTGCGCGGAAGCATCATTGCACAACTGAATCACGGCGGAGCGCTTGAACTGCATGCGCCGACGTGTGTTGGAGAACTAGGCTTCCTCGGGCAGAATCCGGCCATCGCAACGGTGGAATGCACTTCGGAAGTAGAGGCATATTTCATTGATCGAGGTTGTCTTTTTGGACTGAGCGAGGCCGATCCGCGCATGGCGATGGAGCTGATGTTCATGCTATCGAAAATGGCCCTCGAACGCTGGGGCGGCCGCTATCACGATCGCTACGTGGCACTCGTTGCGCATGATAGCAAGAAGTCGGAGCTAATCGAGTTCGTTCGAAAGCACAGGGCCTATTTCGAATCGCGCAACATCATTGCAACCCGCACTACCGGTCAACGCATTTCAACTGAGTTAAACCTAAGCCTTGCCCGAACCACCTTATCGGGGCCCATGGGCGGCGACCAGGAAATAGGAGGGCTCGTGTCGAATGGCTTGATTGAGGCGGTTTACTTTTTCAGAGACCCGGCATGGTCTGCCCCTCACTTGTCGGATGTGAACGCACTTGTAAGAATTTGTGAGGTTCACAATGTGCCTATTGCAACCAATCTTGCCACAGCTGAGCTGATGGTGACCAAGTCATAATGTACGGTTTGCTTCTTTATGTGTTTCGTTGAGCTCATTCAGATGACTCACGTCCTTAACTGACATCAATCAAGCAGAAGTAGGCAATAACGGGCGAATTTTCGGGTTGTCGAATCAACTGAAAACCTAACCACATGCGTCTACGAAATCAACTTGCGAAGCATTGGCTTCTTTCTGCGCTCCTTGTTTGGATGGCGCTCCATACACATGCTCAACTGCAACAAGCCCGTTGGATGGTGCAAGCATCAGCCGGAAGCGGCACCGATGGTTTGCTGAACCTGAGTGGCGCTGTGCAGCGTATCGGGTTTAACGATTGGGGTTTGCGCGCGGAATGGCGCGACTGGAGGAGATTGGCTCCAAATACGCCGTCCGATTTTTACTCCGGCTTATGCGTGTGGGGCGATTGTGAGCCGACCAATCAAACCTATGCAACATCGATCATGGCAGTGAAACAATTTTCGTTTTTCACTTCGTGGATGGGGTGGGGGATGGATGCTGGTCCGGCGTTTCTCATTCAGGAACGTCTCGAATTCATTGCTCATCTGGAACACCCCATGTTTGAAAGTAACTACATCCAAAAGTCCTATTTCAGTTTAAGCGCTGGCGCAGCATTGCGTGCTCACTTTGATTTGTTTCCTTCCGATTATTGGGGATGTTCTTTTGGTGTGAACACGTTGGTGCAACGTTCCTCTCGCCTGGCTTTCGACTTTGCCATGCATTTCGGCTTGGTGCAACGGCGAGGCCGAAAACCTACTCGATGAGGGTTTACTTTTGTGGAATGCATTTCACACAACGCACTTGGCTCTGGGCAACAACTGTTGCGCTCGCGCTCGTATGGATTTCTTGCAGACCCAACACGGAAGTGTTTCCACCTGCAGAGGAGTATCCAACGGTTGAGCAGTATGGTACGCCCTTTCAATCGGTGCCGGCCACTGAGGACATCATCTTGTATGAGGTGAACCTGCGTGCATTCAGCAGCACGGGCGACTTGCAGGGCGTCATTAACAAACTGGATCATCTTCAATCACTGCATGTGAATGTGATTTGGTTGATGCCCATTCACCCCATTGGTGTCATCAACTCGGTTAACTCACCTTACTCAGTCAAAGACTACAAGGCAGTAAGCAGCGAGTACGGCGATTTGGCAACACTTCGCGCACTGACAGATGCCGCACACGCGAGGGGCATGGCGGTGGTAATGGATTGGGTGGCTAATCATACGGCATGGGATAACCCTTGGATGAGCAACCCGTCGTGGTATACGCAGGATGCGAATGGAAATGTCATAATACCTCCCGGAACCAATTGGGCCGACGTGGCTGATTTGAATTTCGACAATGCCGAAATGCGCGCTGCTATGATGGACGCGATGCGCTATTGGGTGTTGCAGGCAAACGTTGATGGTTACCGATGTGACTATGCGGATGGTGTGCCCGCTGATTTCTGGTCTGAAGCCATTGGGAGTTTGCGCGCTATTCCCAATCGACAAATCATCATGCTCGCTGAAGGCGATCGCATCGATCATTATACTTCAGGATTCGACATGACCTTTTCGTGGGACTATTATACAGGTATTAAAAACGTGTTTGCAAGTCAGCCGGCTTTTACGCTCAATGCGATAAGTAGCAACGAATACGCTCAAGTGCCTGCGGGCAAGCACAAGTTGCGATTCACGACCAACCATGATCAGTCGGCGTGGGAAGCTGCGCCACCTAGCTTGTTTGGCGGGCTCGACGGTGCAACGGCAGCAACGGTGGTCATGACTTTTATGCACGGTGTGCCGCTCATTTACACCGGGCAGGAAACGGGTCGCAGCACGAACACACCTTTCTTTTCGAATTCACCAATCGACTGGAACGCCAACCTGGCGATGGTCAATAATTACCGTGCTATCTATTCCATCTATGCAGGGAGTGAAGCGGCTCGCAAGGGCACTGTCACGATGTATGCGGCCAATGACGCAATCATTGTGGAGCGTGTTTACAACGGCGAGCATTTGCTCGTTGTCGTGAATGTGCGTGCTACCGATGTGTCGGTGCCGATGCCGACCGCATTGCTCAACACAGCGTGGACAGAGGCAATAACAGGCGCTACCGAATTTATTGGAAGCACCATGGGCATGATGCCTTATCAGTATAAGATTCTGCGGTATGTTGAGTAAGCTGTAATTTTTT
>CALQJP020000274.1 GCA_943330925.2 Chryseobacterium gleum | reverse complement strand
CATTTTATTGGGCAGCACGGGTGTCGATTTCGGGATAGCTTATTTCTCTTCCTTCCCTGCCAACGACGATGAGTTGAAGTTGTACTCCTGCTTATCGTTTGGGATGGCCGGCTTGTGTGGCTCCGTATTTATGGGCATTCAACTCTATACAGGTCGTATGACATTAACCATGCGCGATGTAATTGGCGGACTTGTTTTGGGCGCGATTAACTACGGCTCCATCATTTTTTTGGTGCTTGCATACGACTCTGGCATCATGCAGAAGTCGGCCATGTTGCCCATCAATAATCTGGGCGTAGTGCTCGTTTCTGCGTTGGCGGCAGTATTGATTTTCAAAGAAAAACTTACGCGCTACAACTGGCTGGGCGTCGGGCTCAGTTTGGTTGCCTTGGCGTTGCTACTCTGATTACTTGTTGTTGAGTTCCGCTTCCCGCTTAGCACGCTGCATAGGGTTTTCGCGCGAGCGGCCCTGGTTTTCCTTGAACATCTCAAAGCGAGTTGGCGTGATGCGCTGAGGCCATGTATTGTTGGAAATGTCGACGTCGGCTGTTTCGAGTTGCGGGTCGAGCAGGATTGATTTCACCTCGCGTTCGCAGGCAAAAACCTTCGTTACTTCCTTCTCGCTTCGCTTCCAGATTTCAGCAGGTATGTTTATGCGGCGGGTTGTGCCGTCCATGAACTCGAGGTCGAAAATGAGGGGCATGATAAGGCCTCCTTTGTTTTCGACAGTAACCTGGTAATAGAGCATGTTTTTCGAAAGAAGTTCCTTCTCCTTGTCGGTCAGCTTTTTCACATATTCATCGTATTCAACACGGTCGAGCGCAGTTACCTTGTAGGGGTCGTAGGATGTGTAGAAGTCGCGCATGTCGGCATCGCTGTCCACTTCTACTTTCATTTTTTCGGCAGCATCGCGCTGTTGAGAGATGTCAGGGGCGGCCTTCTCCTTCTTCTCGCGATCAAGTGCCTTTTCGATTTCAGGGTTGTGCGTGTTGAGTCGGAAGATTTTTACGTCTTTCAGGTTCATGTCGCAGTGGTCGGTTTCATAAAACCAACCGCGCCAAAACCAGTCCAGATCGACTGCGCTGGCGTCTTCCATGGTGCGGAAGAAGTCTTCCGGGGTGGGGTGACGAAACGCCCAGCGGCGACAGTATTCCTTAAATGCATAGTCGAATAGTTCGCGGCCCATCACAGTTTCGCGCAGTATGTTCAGTGCGGTTGCCGGCTTTCCGTAGGCGTTGTTGCCGAACTGGTAAATGCTTTCGCTGTTGGTCATGATGGGGCTCATGGTGCTTTTGTCGCCTCGCATGTAGTCGACAATGTTGCGGGCAGGTCCGCGGCGTGTAGGGTAGTTGCGGTCGTATTCTTTTTCGGCGAGGTATTGCACAAACGTGTTCAAGCCTTCGTCCATCCACGTCCATTGGCGCTCATCGCTGTTGATGATCATCGGGAAGAAGTTGTGTCCAACCTCGTGGATGATCACGGAGATCATTCCATCGCGTGTGCCTTGGTCGTAGGTACCGTCTTTTTCCGGGCGGCCACCGTTGAAGCAGATCATCGGGTATTCCATTCCCATCCACTTGGTGTGCACGGAGATGGCTACCGGGTAGGGATAGTCGATGGTGTGAGCGCTGTAGCTGCGCAGCGTGTGCGCAACCACGCGTGTGCTGAATTGCCCCCAGAGCGGGTTGCCTTCCTTCGGGTAATACGACATGGCCAGGGGAGTCTTATCACCGATTTTCACCGCTTGTGCATCCCAAATGAATTTGCGCGAGTTGGCAAAGGCGAAGTCGCGCACGTTCTCTGCTTTGAAATGCCACGTCTTGGTTTTGGAGGTCTCCTTGTTCTTTTCCTTTTTCTCAGCTTCCTCTTGCGTGGTAATTACGATAGGCTCGTCGCTGGTTTTTGCGGCATTGAATCGTTTCAGTTCATCTGCGGTTAGTACTTCTTTCGGATTTTGCAATACACCGGTCGATGCAACGATGTGATCGGCCGGAACCGTAATCTTCACATCGTAGTTACCGAAGTTGAGGGTGAATTCACCGGCCCCAAGAAACTGCTTGTGCTGCCAGCCTTGGTTGTCGCAATACACGACCATGCGCGGGAAAAACTGAGCCATGGTGTAGAGGTAATTGCCATCTTCTTCGAAATACTCATATCCGCTGCGGCCACCGAGGCGAATGCGGTCGTTGATGTTGTACCACCATTTGATTTTGAACACAAACGTTCCGCCCGGCTTCAGCGTTTGCGGCAGGTCGATGCGCATCATCGTTTTGTTGACCGTGTATGACAGGGCTTTGCCAGCCGCATCGTGCACATGGTCCAGTTTGAAGCCGCCATCGTACCAGGGGTTCAGGTCAATCAAGTCATTGTAACTCGCACTTTCTCCCAATTTCATTTGTTCAATCGCATAACTGTCTGCATCCTTGGCGAACGCGTTTTGGTCGAGCTGTAGCCAGAGGTAGCTCAGAGCATCGGGCGATTGGTTGTAGTAGGTGATGGTCTCTTCCCCGAAGAGGGTTTGCGTAGCATCATCGATGGTGATGTTCATCACATAGTCGGCACGTTGTTGCCAGTAGGCATTGCCCGGCGCTCCGCTGGCCGTGCGCTGTTCGTTGGGGGTGGCAAGCTCCGGTCCCAATTGCTTGAATTTGTCTTCCCAGTATTTGGTAGGTTCATTTTGAGCAACTGCCAAAACAGGCAGCAATAAAGCAAGGCAATAAATGAATTTCATAATCGATTGTGATGTTCAAATGTAGGACTTTTTCGAGAGCACAAGCCTCTTGTGTTGCTGGCATACTGATTACCTTTGTGACACAAACAGTTGCGCATGTGCCCATTTACAGAACTCGATGAAGTATTGCTTGAAGAAACGCTGCTTGCCGATGGCAACAAGATTGTTCTTTTCAATGACGATGTGCATTCGTTCGATTTCGTAATAGACGCCTTGATGGAAGTGTGCGGCCACGAGCAGCTTCAAGCCGAGCAGTGCACAGTGATTGTGCACTTCAAGGGTAAGTGCGCGGTGAAGAACGGAACGTGGGAAGAGCTGGAGCCGATGTGCACGGCGTTGTTGGATAGGGGGTTGACGGCGGAAATACAGTGAGAGTGGCGAATGGCGAGTGGCGAGTGGCGAATGGCGAGTGGCGAGTTGCGAGTGGCGATGTGCGACGCCCGGTAAAATCTGCGTAGGGACGCACGGCAGTGCGTCCAACTAGTGGCGAGGTGCGATGCGCGAGGGACGACGCCCGGTAAAATCTGCGTAAGGACGCACGGCAGTGCGTCCAACAACAACGCACGGCAGTGCGTCCAAACGAAACGGTAAGGACGCACGGCAGTGCGTCCAACAAAAACGCACCGCTGTGCGCCCAACAAAAAACGAAACAATGAAAAGGAACATAGTTTTTCTTACAGTAGTATCGATGGTGGTGTTGATGTTCAACGCATGCGATACGGTGCCTATCAGCGGACGCAAACAATTGCGCCTCATCAGTGAGCGCGACATGATTGGAATGTCGTTTCAGGCATACGACGAATTTTTGGATACGACCACGGTATTGCCGGCTACACACAAGGATGTGATTGTGGTGCGACGCATAGGCAATCGAATCAAGGATGCCGTTGTGAAATACTTGACCGACAAAGGTGAGTTGAAACGCATTGATGGATTCGAGTGGGAATTTAACGTAGTAAACGACCCAACCGTGAATGCTTGGTG
>CALQJP020000273.1 GCA_943330925.2 Chryseobacterium gleum | reverse complement strand
CTTGCCGGTGATATCCACAACTTCGATGAGCATCATGGCAGCACCTTCTTGTTGTGCGATGGTAAGCAAACCGTTAGTTGGGTTTGGATACACGCTGTAGAATGCACTTATTTCTTCAACAGAAACGACACCTTCACATTGGCAGTTTGCATTGTACACATCGTTTGAAGTGTTGGCATTTCCATCGTCGCACGCATCTCCAACGAAGTAACATGAGCCATCGTCGGTATCGGCACTGCTGTCGTAGTTGCAGGCATCCATATTGGTGCAACCCAGCATGAATACGAATGTTCCGATGCAATCGCAGTTGTTGTCGAGTACATCATTCAACGTTTCTTCATTTCCATCGTCGCAAGGACTGCCGGGGAATTCGCAGCTGAAATCGTCGAAGGCTGCCAATGGGTTGTAGTTGCAAGCGGTAGCGTCTGTGCAGCCTACAATCATGCCGACGCAAACACAGTCAATTCCGTAAGCATCACCCATTGTATTTGGGTCGTTGTCGTCGCAAGGGTAGCCCGGCAATTCGCAAGATCCATCATCAAAGTTTGCTGTGGCGTTATAATTACACGCTTCCACAGCGGTGCATCCTTCAATGATTTCGATTGCCTCTCCAGCGCAGATGCAATCAGCGGTTATCATGTCGTTTGCAGTGAAAATATCGCCATCGTCGCAAGCATCTCCAACTGCGAAGCAAGAGCCATTATCAACTGTTGCATTCATGTCGTAGTTGCAAGCAGCCATATCCATGCAACCTGCAATCAGTCCGTTGTCGACGCCTTCGCAAACGCAGTCTGCACCTACAACATCATTGTCGGTAGTGAGGTCATTGTCATCGCAAACATCACCGGGGAAGATGCATGAGCCGTCTTCTGCAATTGCATCTGCATTGAAATTACAAGCGAGTGCATCGGTGCATCCGGTAAGTTGTCCTGCACAAACACAGTCACTGGAAAGAACATCGTTGATGGTGTTCTCATTGGCATCGTCGCAAGGGTAGCCCGGCAATTCGCATGAGCCATCCTCAATGGTGGCTTCGGGGTTGTAGTTGCATGCTTCTGTAGCAGTGCAGCCGGCAACACCGGTAATTTCTTCACCTGTGCAAACGCAATCCGCGTTGTACACGTCGTTGATGGTGAACACGTTTCCGTCGTCACAATTGTCGCCCGAGAAGTAGCATGACGCATCATCGATAGAAGCGGTAGCGTCGAAGTTGCAAGCGCCCGAATCAGTGCAGCCGCTGGTTTCACCCATACAGATACAGTCGATGCCATAGGTATCGTTGCTTGTTGCGCTGTTAGAGTCGTCGCAAGGTTCACCCGGGAAAATGCAGCTTCCGTCTTCAATGGTTGCCTCTGAATTGTAGTTACACGCTTCGATAGCGGTGCAGCCATTGATAAGAACAGGTCCTTCACCGGCACATGTACAATCGGCCAGTATCACGTCATTGTCAGTGAAAGGATCGTTGTCATCACAAGCACTTCCGATAACAATGCAAGAGCCGTCGTCGATGGTTGCTGTTGCATCGTAGTTACATGCGCCCATTTCCATACAACCTGCAATGAGTCCGGTGTCTTCACCCACGCACACGCAATCAGCGGTATAAACATCGTTGATGGTTGTTATATCACCATCATCACAAGCCTCTGTAGGGAATACACACGAGAAGTCCTCGTTTACAGCGTCGGCGTTGTAGTTGCATGCATCCGGGCTTGTGCAACCGGATAATAGACCCACACAAACACAATCAGCCGACCATGCGTCGTCAGATGTTTGAGCGTTGTTATCATCGCAAGTGTATCCGGGTAACTGGCAGCTACCATCTTCCACAGTGGCCGCAGGGTTGTAGTTGCAGGCGTCTGTTGCAGTGCACCCTTCGATTGGTGGAGTAGTGCCTTCGCATAGGCAGTCGCCATTGTATAGGTCGTTTTCAGTAGCTGCGTTATTGTCATCGCACATGTCGCCGGGGAAGAAACAAGTACCGTTGTCGAGGACCGCGTTTTCGTTGAAGTTACAAGCACCCAAATCGGTGCAGCCTTCCAGTAATCCTGCACAAACGCAATCACCTCCGAGAAGGTCATTTACGGTTGCTTCGTTGCCGTCGTCGCAAGGTTCGCCGGGCAGAAGACATGAGCCGTTGTCGAAAGTAGCTTCAGGGTTGTAGTTGCATGCCTCCATGGCTGTGCAACCTTCAACACCCTGTGTAGTTTCACCTGCGCAAATACAGTCTAAACCATACACGTCGTTGTTTGTAAACGGATCGTTGTCATCGCAGTTATCACCCGGCAATACACAGGTGCCATCTTCTATGCCTGCTGTCGGATCGAAATTACAAGCATCGGCCAATGTGCAACCCAGTGTCAAACCGGCACACACGCAATCGAGGTTATAGGCGTCTTCCAACGTAGCATCATTGTTATCGTCGCACGGTTCACCCGGCAAAATGCAAGAGCCATCGTCGACGGTTGCAGTCATATCATAGTTGCAGGCTTCCATTGCAGTGCAACCGGGAATTACAGCTATTTCTGAACCCAGGCAAACGCAATCAATGGTGTATACATCGTTTTCGGTGAATACGTTGTCATCGTCGCAAGCATCTCCAATGAAATAGCAAGAGAAATCGTCTTCGATTGCAGTGGGGTCATAGTTGCAGGCATCTTGGCTGGTGCATCCGGTAGCTATACCTACACACGTGCATTCTGCCCCAATTACATCAACTGTATTAGGGTTACCATCATCGCAAGGGAAACCAATAAACACACATGAGCCGTCTTCTTCAGTGGCAACTGGGTTGTAGTTACATGCGTCGGGGGCGGTGCAGCCTGCGCCACCAACTGTTGACCAAAATGCGATCGTGCTTTCACTTCCATTTCCGGTATACATCCAGGGTCCGCTGCCTTCCAGGAAGGTGCCTGCAATCCAAAGTCCCGCCGCCTCAGCAACGTTTTCTCTGCCTTGTCCGAAATCACCGTATTGCATGAAGTCGACCATATTGGCAGCGATTGCAAAACTCCCCATTGGCAAATAAAGCCCGAGGTCGCTGGCGGTTGTGTTAAAACCTGATGAAGCAGCCCAGTTAATGGTCACAGCGGCACCACCGGCAAGGTTGAAGCTGCCATCAGTTACAGATACACTGGCATTTGAGAGCGAAGCATATTCAAACAAAGCGCACAAGCGGTATTGCTGAATGTCGACAGCCTCTGTGCCGAAGTTTTGAATTGTGATTTGCGCATTTGCAGGATCGACCATGGTGAACCTGATCTGCGCGTTGATGCCCAACGAAAGAAGGGCCATTCCGAAAAGGAGTAGAAGTTTATTCATGACGCGGTTAAAAGTTTGCTGCAAGTTAGCCGCGGATATCAGCGTATAAACTGATTTAAGTCTTTTATTCCAAGAGGTTATGTTAAAAACCCCGACCAACGAAAAAGCCGCAAACGCGGCTCTTTCAATTAATATTCATCTTCGTTAAAGAAGAAGTCTTCTTTTGTGGGGTAATCTGGCCAAATATCTTCGATGGTATCAAATACTTCTTCATCGTCTTCAATTTGTTGGAGGTTTTCTACCACTTCCAAGGGCGCACCGGTGCGCATAGCAAAGTCAATCAACTCATCTTTGGTTGCGGGCCAAGGAGCATCTTCAAGATAGGAGGCCAGTTCTAGTGTCCAGTACATAGTATTGTCGGATTATAAAATTCGTAAAGGGTTAACGTTGCGCGAAAAT
>CALQJP020000272.1 GCA_943330925.2 Chryseobacterium gleum | reverse complement strand
GTTCTTTGTCTACGGTGGTTTGCAAGACAACAACTCATGGTTTGGTCCGAGCGACAGTCCCGGCGGCATCGAAGCCCGCGACTGGGAAGTAGTTGGTCAAGGTGATGGCTTCCGCGTGTATCCGCATCCTACCGAACCTCACGTGGTCTATTCCGAAATGCAAGGCGCCGAGCAAGTATGGCGTTACGACACGAAGAGCCAGCAGGTGAAGAACATCAAGCCGTATGCAGGCCAGGGCGATCCCAAGCTGCGCTTCAACTGGAATACACCCATCACCACCAGCGTGCACAACGCCGACCGATTGTTCACCGGAAGTCAGTTCCTGCACCTTTCGAACGACCGCGGCGATACGTGGAAAAAGATTTCCCTCGACTTGACGACCAACAATCCGGCGAAGCAGATGCAAGAAGCATCGGGCGGACTTTCGGCCGACAATTCCGGCGCAGAAAATCACTGTACCATCTTCACCATTGCAGATTCACCTAAAAACGAAAAGGTGATTTGGGTGGGAACAGACGACGGACAGATTCAGGTAACGCGCGATGGCGGTACAACCTGGACCAACGTAACAGCCAACGTTATCGGATTGCCTGCCAACACCTGGTGCTACCACATCGAAGCCAGTGTGTTTGGAGAAGGCATTGCATACGCCGTATTTGAAGGACACACCACAGGCGACTTCACCCCTTATCTCTTCAAAACAACCGACTATGGCGCTACTTGGAAATCGATTACAACGAGCGAGATAACGACTTTCATCCGCAGCGTGCAGGAAGACTTCTCGAATCAAAACCTGTTGTACGTAGGCGCTGAAAACGGCTTGTACATCACCCTCGACGGCGGTGCACACTGGTCGAAGTTTACCAACAACATGCCCGCTGTAGCTGTGCATTATCTCGAGCTCGACGCGAAGAGCAAAAGCCTGGTGATTGCCACTCATGGCCGCGGAATTATTATACTCGACCACACCGAATTGTTGAGTGAACTTACGCCAAAAGCCCTCGAGGCGAATGTGCACTTCTTCCCTACCCGACCGTTTGTGATGAGCGAGAAGTCGTCGTTTGGCGGCACAGGCACGGAGCATCAGTTTGTAGGCAACAACCCGTCTGAAAATGCTCGCATCAGTTATTTGCTTCCGAAGCGTCATACGTTTGGTAAGATGACCATGGAAGTGCTCGATGAAAGCGGCAAGCGCATGGCCAAGCTCGAGCCCGGCAAGCAAAAGGGCATCAACACGGTTGAGTGGGGCTTCAGCAGTCCGGCCCCGAAGTCGGCCAAAGGGAAGACGCTAGCGGGTGGTGCTTTGTTTGCCCCACGCGTAAAAGCCGGAACCTACACCGTGAAGCTCACGAAAGGCAATGAAACGTTTGAGACGAAGATCACGACCGTTTACGATCCGCAGTCGCCGTTCACCTTGAAGGAGCGCGAAACACAGCAGCAAGTGACCCTCGACCTGTTCAACTTCACCGAAGATCTCGCCTACCTGGTGTATCAGATCGACTCGTGGGATGCAGCTCTGGAAGAACACACCAAAGGACAATCGAAACCTGCGAAGTATGCGGTATCGCTCAACACCGGCCTCGACGCCATCCGCGAAGTGTGTGTGGTAACCAAAGGTGACAACTACGTAGGCACCGGCGAACCACGCCTGCGCGAGAAGCTGGGCGACATCTACAGCACGATTGGCTCTTACTACGGTGCACCCTCATCATCACAGCTCGAGAACATCGCTGCGCTGAAAACAGACTATGCTAAGCAGCTAGCAGCCTTTGAAAAGTTGAAAGCAGGCGACTTGAAGAAGTTCGAAGCGGAACTCGCCAAGGCAGGCAAGCCGGCGGTTGTCATCAAATCGAAGGAAGAGTTTTTGAAGGAAGATTGAGATTGATATTATTTAACCGCAAAGGCGCAGAGAAAAAAACGCATGTTATTTCTTTGCGCCTTTGCGGTTTATTATACTAATCATGGACGAGGCTGCTCGTTCTATCGCCGGGCTCGACCTCCGAAAATAAGTCGCAAGCCCACACCTATGAAATTTCGCCCTAACCAGAGTATTCGCATCGCTAAGCGAAAAAAATGGATTCGTAGCGCATACAAATGAGATGGCGCTTATGCCTGGTGACATTACTAACTTGAAACCGACAGCAAGAAACTAACTTTGACAACCCATGAGAAAGAACTTCTTCCAAGTGATTAAATATGCCTTGCTGTTAAGCTTAGTTGCCTTTATGCTTGCTGTATTTATTCCAAGAAGTTATGATGTTCCTCAAATGCATGAACGACAAGGGACTCAATACTGGGACTTGCAAACAGGTTCAAGGATTGCCTATACGCTGGTATCTGCCAAAGGCCCAAAGAAACCTTATCCCATGATTTACTTGCAAGGAGGACCGGGAGGTTTTATTTCGAATAGAAATATTGAAATGCTAGCGCCGCTTTCAGAGGATGGCTATGATGTTTATTTATACGACCAAATTGGAAGCGGTCTTTCGGATCGATTGCCAAACATCAAGGACTATACTGCAGACCGACATAAAATCGATTTGGAAGAAATCATACAGGAAATAGGTGCAACACAAGTGATACTGATTGGGCAGTCCTGGGGAGCGAGTCTGGCTGCCTTATTCATTGCTGACAATCCTGAGAAAGTCGATAGAGTTGTTTTTACAGGACCAGGGTCTATTCTACCGATGCGCGAAGAAATCATAAGCGCAAATCCACCTGACAGTTTAAACCTGAGGAAACCACACTACTCAAACGTGGAGGCAGATGAAAAAACAGCAAATATCAGAATGGAAGTAGTTAGCTTTTGGGCAAGATCCTTCGGCCAGAAGCTTGCGTCCGATAAAGAGGCGGATGACTATCAAACTTATCGTAACCATGAACTGAACAAGGCAACCGTGTGCGATACTTCCAAAGCATTCAAAGCGGAAGGTGGCGGAGGTTTTTATGCCCAGGTAATGACAGCGAGGAGCTTCAATGAAATTAAAGACCCAAGACCAGGATTAATAGGATCAAAAATTCCTGTACTGATTATGAAAGGACAGTGTGACAATCAACCATGGGGATTTGTGAATGAGTATTTAGAACTCTTTCCAAATCACCAGTTGAAAATTATCCCAGATGCCGGGCATTCGATTTCAGTTGAGCAACCCGACCTATATTTGAAAATCATACGTGAGTTTTTGAATCCGTAATTTTATAATGAAAGCAACTTGACACTTCAAACCTTCGCGGACAGAAAAGCACGAACCGCTAACAAGGGGTTTGCGATAGTGCGGGTTCAGTGCTTAGCAGACAGTTTTGTGGTAGCCGCAAGTTCAGTGCTTGACAACATTCCATGTGACTATACCGAGTAATGAACGAAACTTATTTCACAGACCAAACCTTCGCCAGAATCGAAACGCTCAACAAAGGCGAATATGAACGTTGTACGTTCAATATCTGTAACTTTTCCGACAGCGACCTTTCCGGAAATAAATTCTCAGACTGCACGTTCAACGGTTGCAATCTCAGTTTATCAAAACTTCATAAGACAGCGCTTCGGAATGTAAAGTTCAAGGACTGTAAAATGTTAGGACTTCGGTTTGACAACTGCAACGACTTCGGACTTTCATTTTCATTTGAAGGGTGTCAACTCAATCATTCTTCGTTTTATAAAATGAACATTAAAAAGACTGTTTTCAAAAATTCGCAATTACAAGAAACAGACTTTACTGAAGC
>CALQJP020000271.1 GCA_943330925.2 Chryseobacterium gleum | reverse complement strand
TAAAGCAGGCCGTTTGCCTTCTTCACATTCAAATCGGCGAGCAAGAAGTTGTATAAGCATTGCACCAAATTCGCTTCAGCGTCCTTGAGTAACTGCTCTGAGCGACTCAATTCGCTTTGCAGGATCGTGCCTGAGTCATAGCGTTTACGATCAGCAGCCAGCACCTCTTCAGCCAGCGCGCGTGAAGCTATCACATTCTGAAGTCCGGTCTTCGCATTTTCAAATGCGCGTTCGGCTGATGCCGTTTCGAACAAAAAATTCTGTTCAATGCGCTGCATATTGATTTGATTCACCTGCATGCCCAGGCGATATTCTTTTGCCGCACGATTGCGTGCAAAACCATCAAACAACGGAACACTCACCTTCGCCCCAAAATAACTGAACGGATGCCAATCGTTGCGCACCATCTCCGTCAGATCATCGCTGAGATAGTTTGCAGAGAAATTGGCGTACAGCTGCACTGAAGGCATCCAGGCTTTCTCAAACTTATTCGCGAACAACTCATTTACCTGTTGCTGCGCCTGCTCCAACTTGAACTCCGGACGCGACGCAACCGCGCCCTGTGATAGGGTTAAACTCCCGGATGATGTCAACAGGGACTGCATGTCATCAGCCACTTCCAGAGGCTCTCCCATGGGCATTCCAATTGCACGTTTTAAAGCAAGCAAGCTCAACGCATAGGCATCATCGGCAATATCTCTTGCAGCTTGTGCATTGCTCATTTCCAACCTTGCTCGTGAATAATCGGCATCGAGCAGAGTGCCATGCTTGTGTTTGGATTCTGCTTCTATAAGTCCCTCCCGCTCGCGCACAAGACCTGACTCCGCTTGTTTCAACACTTGCGCCTTTAACACCACATCATAATAAGCCCGGGCAATGGTCAACTTCACATTCGTTGCCAACAGATTGAGTTCTTCCTCTCGCGTTCTGACACGCGCACCCGCAATGTCACGATCACTATTCACGTTGTGGTCAAAAACATTCTGCGTAAGACCAAAACCTGCAATGAAATTATAGGATGTACCAAATTGAACTGTCCTTGCCTCACTGCCAAACACACCCGCCGGGACAACATTCGTTTGCAACTGCGTGTTGTCGCGCAAATCGACGTTCGCATTCAACTGCGGAAGCATAGGAGATTTCGCTCGCTCCACGGCGTTGCGCGCGATATCTGTGTTCACCTGTTGTTGCAGCATGTCTTCAGAGTTCTTCAACCCCAACTCCATGCATTCATTCAAGGTAATCTTGCGTTGTGCAGAGAGGGTGTCTGCTGCAAAGGCAAGCATCAGCACGATGATGATCATTAACCAATTATTCTTCACTAGCATTTTCTTTCGATATAAAAACAACTCATTATTATCCTCTGAAAACCGCAGCAGGCTCGAGTTTCGTGATGCGACGAATGGCGAACATGCTTCCTGAAATGGCGATGAACACTGTGACCAGCAAAAACGTAAAACGCAACCACAGCGGATAATCAAACAAAGTACCCGCCTTCGCAATTCCATTGCGAAAGCCTTCAACCAGCAACATGGCGAATACAAAACCGAAGGCCGACACAATCAATGCCTGCGTAATAATCAATCTGCGTATGTATCCGTTCGTTGCACCAATCGCTTTCAGCGTGCCGTAATCTTTGATGCGGTCAATGGCGGCTGAATAGAGCGTAAGACCAATGATCACAAAGCCTACAATCAGCGCGAAGAAAAGAAGCGTTCCTATCGAAATAGCAATACCGCTTGACTTGAGCACCGTGATGATAGACGCAGTAGAAAATTTCTTTGCGTTCCACGCACGTACACCATTGATGTGACCATTGATTCGTGCTATCACGTCCTCCTCGGCTGCACCATCGGCAATGGTAAGTAAGAAAGCACTAGCCTTGTAAGGCGAAACATTGCCGAGGTAACGAGCACGTTCGAGTGTAGTGAATGTGTATACGCCACCACCGAAAGCACGCACACCGCGTGTTTGCGCAGCGATGAATACTTGCTTGCCGTTGATCTCGAAATACGTACCTACGTCTGCACCACCGAGCACCTTCTTATCAAAAAAATCGGCCGTTACTGCACCGTCCTGCAACAACATCTCCTTCGATCCTATCGTCAAATTCCAAGGGCCACCTGCAAAATCGGGAGCTTGCGTACCAATCACCGACACGCCTGCCGTTGTTCCGTTATCGAACTTGGCAGAACCCGCAGAAACTACCAGTGGATAAACCTTGGCAACACCCTCCACGCTGTTGAGCTCCTGGCCGATGCGCACATCGAGTTGAGCCAAAGCATTCACGTTTTCGGTTGTGTTGTCGACCACCCAAACATATTGCGGATTGTTGCGCGCCAACGATGACATGGCATTGGTGAGGAATATGAAAATACCACACTGCTGACCGATCAAAAAGATGCTGATGATAACGCCGAACAATGCGCCAAACGATTTGGCTTTGTCGTAGATGAGAAATTTGAAAGCGTTCTTGATCATCGGTTACTTCAATTCAATGACACATTCCAAACGACTTCCAAGCAGGACGCGCGAAGCATCTGTGAGTTGAACATGAACTTCACGTATGCGACGATCTTCGAGGTTTTTCGCACTATCGGAAAAAAGTGATTTCTTCTTCAAGTAAGGCGATGCAAAAATGACAGTGCCCTCGCCTAGCACCTCCGCGCTTCCTTGCATGCGCACAACAGCGCGCTGACCGTTTGCAATGCGTGAGGCAAACAATTCATCTACTTCCGTGACGGCCATCACCGCACCGGCAGGAGCAAACTCACCAATGCTTTTTTCCGGTGAAAGCATTTCACCCAGTCGGGCATCCATTGAAAGCACCACACCATCGTCGGGAGCCTTTACGTATTTCTTGGCTAGCATCGCTTCGAAATAGCGCAGGTCGGCTTGCATTTCATTGAGTTTTGTTTGGCTCTGACGAAGCGCCGCTTCACTCACCTCAAGCTCACGCTGCGTGGTGTTCATGATCGTTTCCGCGGCATCCAATTGTTGTTGCGTGAGTGCATGGTCTGCGAACAATTTTTTATCGCGATCAAAATTGCGCTTTGCATCCGAAGCACGCACCTGTGCCGTCCGCACAGACGCAGCACTTTGCTCGATGGCCGCTTGTTGCGTCGAAATCTTGCTCGATGCTTGTTGCGCTTGCGCTTCCTCTGCACCATGTGAAAGCACAACGAGCACTTCGCCCTTTTTCATAGTCGCACCCGCGTCAACAGAGATGGCCTCTACCAAGCCACTGCTCTCAGCGTTGAGCGACAGCGTATGCTTGACAGGTTCGATGTTACAAATGCCCACGACCTGTTCGATTTGTAGAGGCGCAGTAGCCAAAGAATCGGCCTTGGCCTTCTGCAGCTCTTCCTGTTTGTTGCTACCGCAACCGGAAGCGGCCATAAGCGCCAAGGTCAACACCGTGGCTGTGTATTTAAATGTTTGCATGTTCATGTTGATTAATCGGAATGACCATTCCGTTTTTCACTTCTACTACTTTGTTGGCGTATGGCATCAGACGCGGATCGTGTGTAACCACGGCTACCGCCTTGCCCGAAGCAGCCAATGCTTTTAGCTCATCCATCACTACACTCATACTGCTTGCATCGAGAGACGCAGTAGGCTCATCGCATAAAAGCATTTTCGGCTCCGTAACCAGCGCGCGCGCAATGGCGACCCGTTGTTGTTGTCCGCCCGACAACGCCTTGGGTTTGTTTTTAGCCC
>CALQJP020000270.1 GCA_943330925.2 Chryseobacterium gleum | reverse complement strand
TTGTGTGCCCTCTATACCCTGGACGGAAGAAAGGTAGCAGACATTACAAGTGCAGCGTTCAACACGAGCTCGCTTGCAGAAGGCGTTTACGTCTTGGATCGAATTGGAACGGAAGGACTGCTTGTGCGCGAGCGTGTCGTTATTGCACATTGATCGCTGAGGAAGTGCGAGGTGCCAAGTGCGAAGTGTGAGGTGTGAGGTGCGAGGTGCGAGGTGCGAGGTGCGAGGTGCAAAGTGCGATACTTTTAATGAGGACCGCGTTTTCCAACATGTAGCTCCTAACTGCTGGCTATCTCGGCATGGAGTTTAAAGCATGCCTCCGTTCTTCGCACCTCGCACTTACCTAAAGCACTACTTGAACAGCCAGTAAAACTATCGAAACCAGTATACCGCTCATAAAGACAATCGAACTCAGCTTCAAAAATCTATACTTGCGGGAGGACAGTACTTGCCCTATTTGGTAAATATCCTTTACCATCGACTCCTGAACACTTTCCGATGATTGCATTTTCTCTAACATGCTATCACGATATTGTTCGAAGGAAAGGCTTGTGAAGTGATCAAAAAACAAGACGTTAAATTCACGGTCTCCCGGTTGCGGAAGCTTCCTCTTGCGAGAGAGTGGCGCTACGACTAAAAGCGCAAGCAACATCGATGCAACGGAAGATGCGAGCATGGTGTATGTGCACCAATAGCTTTGAATAAACTCAAGTCTTGACAATGATAGCGTCAGGATAATTGAATTGGAGGCAAGTAGAATATTCGCTTTTTGATCGGCTATAATGCTAAGCTGCACATGATGCTGCTGGGTAGTTCTCAGCATATACATCCATCCGGATTCTCTCTGTTTAGATTCCATAACTCGCAACAAACTTAATCGGGCCAAATGATAACAGAGCAACACAGTGGATTTTGAAACCAAAAATTCATCTTGAGTTAACACATGACATGAACCGTTTGAATCACCGAAACGCATTTCAACACCGCTCTAACAGCGATTTAGAATCGGAAGACTTGGATAAAGAAAACGGATCTCGACTATAGACCATTCACGGCTTCGACCGCTCTAATCTCAGGAACAGCAGCTCGTATAGCCCCTTCCACACCTGCCTTCATGGTCATTACACTCATGGAGCAACTGCAGCAGGCACCATGCAACTCCACGCGAGCCGTGAGGTCGTCGGTAACCTCCACCAACGAGATGTTACCACCGTCGGCCTCCAGGTATGGGCGGATAACGTTGAGTGAATCGTTGACTTTATCGAAAATAGAACGTTGGCTCATAACTAGTGTTGATCAGGTGAAACTGCTTCCTTGGTTTTCTTGCGGAAAGGAAGCATGCGCATTTCGCGCTCAAAGTTATCTAAGATTGGGTTCAAATGCTCAATAGCCTGTGTGCCCTCTTGCATAATGGCCGGACGACCGCTATCGCCCGCCTCGCGAATGCTTTGAATGAGCGGCAGCGCACCAAGGAATGGCACTTCAAGTTCTTCGGCCAAATGCTTGGCGCCATCCTTTCCAAAGAGATAGTATTTGTTTTCGGGCAATTCTTCCGGAGTAAACCACGCCATGTTCTCAATCATACCAACCAGCGGAATGTTGATGGCCGGCATGCGAAACATGCTGGCTCCCTTGCGTGCGTCAGCCAGCGCAACGGTTTGCGGTGTGCTCACGAGCACTACACCATCAAGCGGTATCGATTGAACGATCGACAAGTGAATGTCGCCCGTGCCCGGAGGTAGATCGAGAAACAGATAGTCGAGTGCGCCCCAGTGGGCATCGTTCACCAACTGATTGAGCGCCTTGGTGGCCATGGGGCCGCGCCATACAGCTGCCTGATTCACTTCCGCAAAAAATCCAATCGAAAGAACCTTCACTCCGTATTGCTCAATGGGCTCGAGCATGCTCTTGCCCTCGACATCAATGACGCGTGGTTTATCGTACGTAAGATCGAACATCGTGGGCGCCGAAGGGCCGTAGATATCCGCATCGAGCAAACCCACTTTGTAGCCTCGGCGTGCCATGCCCGCTGCGAGGTTGGCGCTCACCGTGCTCTTCCCTACTCCACCTTTACCTGAGGCGACAGCGATGATGTGCTTTACTCCCGGCAACACCTTGCGCAACTCTCCGTGACGCTCGTCGCTGCCAATAGGAATAATGTCACATTCCACGTTGAACTCCTTGCCCAGCGTGCGCTCGATAGCAAACACAACCGCCTCACGCATGCGCATCTTGCTGTGCATGGCAGGGTTGCTCACCTTTACAGTCAACTGAATTTCGTGATCTTTCACATCCACGATTTTCACCAGATTCAACGTCACAATGTCCTTCTTCAAATCGGGTTCTATCACGGTGCTCAATGCATCGAGTATGGCTTGTCGGGAAATGCTCATGGAATTTTACTTGCACGCGAAATTAGCGAATACCACCGCTGAAAGGCAAACGAGTTGTTTACATCCTAACGCCTCCGCACCATCGCAGTTCACACTGCAATCCACATAGAATCTTTTCTATTCAATGATCAACATCTCTACGCGTCGATTTCTGGCGCGACCTTCATTCGTGTCGTTGGCTGCAATGGGCTTGTCGGGACCGAAGTAGAAAATCTCGAACCGATCTTCACTCAGACCTCGCTGCATCAAGAATTTCTTCACAGATTCCGATCTGCGTTTCGATAAGTCGAGGTTCGCTGCGCGTTTACCCACATTGTCCGTATGACCACTGATACGCAATTTCCAACTTGGGTATTTCACCATCAAATTAGCCAACTCGTTTAAGCTCGCAAATGAGGTTTCAACGATAATGGCCTTGTTGGTTTCATATTCTAGATTTTCAAAGGCACGCTTAATAACTTCCTTTTCCTCTTCTTTCAGCACAACGGCTTCGGCCTCTTTTGCAAATCGGAAATAGCCGTCCGCCTCGAGGTATGCATTCTTAGCGCGTATGGTTGGAGATGACACCAAAACTGTTTTCACTGTATCAATGCCGTAACCGGTCAACTTAAACTTAGAAGTATTCTTATCGACATTCTGAGCATAACTATACATGTCGGCGGCTCTTGAAACACTTTCAACAACCGTGTTTTCGGCATAATGGGCCAATACAGGCTGAGGGCAACCTCTTAGTTCGGCAACGCCAAAAACTTCAGGGCAAGCATCAAATTTGTCAGCAATAGTATCGCCATCTTTATCAGGGCAGCCATTGAAAGCCGCCAATCCCTTTTCATCGGGGCAATCATCGACACGGTCCATAATACCATCCGCATCACGATCCGGACAGCCATTGAAGGCAACCAATCCTTTATCATCCGGGCAGTCATCCGTGCGGTCCATTACTCCATCACCATCGCGGTCTGGACAACCATTGAAAGCCGCCAATCCTTTATCGTCCGGACAATCATCCTTCAAGTCTGTGATTCCATCTAAATCCCTATCCGGACATCCCAGTAGCTCCTTCGTGCCGACAACATCCGGACATTGGTCCTCGTTATCACCAATACCGTCGCCATCGCGATCCGGGCATCCACGCAAGGCCCACACTCCGGGTACCTTCTCGCATTCGTCCATTTTATCCGACACCTTATCGCCGTCACGGTCTTTTGTCTTCTTAAAAGCAATTGGAATCTTCAGCATCACATAGCCATCCATACCTCGTATTTCCTTGGTACCCGAACCATCGGCCTTCAAGAAAGCACTATAGGGATATACGCTGCTGGTGCCAAT
>CALQJP020000269.1 GCA_943330925.2 Chryseobacterium gleum | reverse complement strand
GGTAACCATACAAGCGCCTGAGTTCGACTGTGTGAATACGATTTCAATCAACGACGCACAAGGAAACAACAACGGTCGTATCGATGCGGGTGAAACGGTGACGGTGACCTTGCCGGTAACGAACAGCGGCCATGCGGCTACTGCGGTGGCTGTGAATGCAGCACTTACTGCAAGCGTTTCGGGAGTGACCATCACCGGTTCTCCTGATAATCTTGGCATCATTCAGCCTGCACAAACCGTAAATGCTCAATTCACACTCTCTCTCGCTTCAGATGTGACTTCCACGGTGGCTATCGAAATGTTGTTGGCCATTACAAGCGATTTTTACGGTAACAATTGCAACCCATCGGTAAGCGCAAATCAATCGATGGAAGATTGGGAAACGGGCGACGATAATTCATACAACTGGGCTTACTCTGGTGATGCTGATTGGTTTGTTACAAATGCCTACGCCTATGAAGGTAATTACAGTATGCAGAGCGGTGACATCAACGACAATGATTTGACAAGCATGTACATCGTTGTAAACAGTCTCTCTGTTTTCGATATGTCTTTCAGTTTTAAGACCAGTACCGAAAACGGATATGATTTCCTGTCTTTCTTGATTGATAATGTGGAGCAAGGTTCATGGAGCGGCGAAAATGAATGGTCTGAAGTCGCTTATCCTCTCACTGCGGGTAGTCATAACTTGCGTTGGAGATATGCGAAAGACTTTACTGCTTCAGGTGGAGTTGACGCCTGCTGGGTAGACAACATCGTTTTGCCGGTTGCTGCAACCGTTTCAGTGAATGAAAGCACGCCAAACACCTATGTGTTGTCCGCTTATCCGGTTCCGTTTACGGATGCAGTGTCGGTGCGTATGAACAGCGCTCAATCAACCCAAGCGACTGTTCGAGTGTTGAATGCACTTGGAGCTGTTGTGGAAGAGCGCACGGTAAATGTTACCTCCGGTGCCAATGCATGGTCATTGGATAGCCGCAATTGGTCATCAGGATTGTATACCATTCAGGTGGTAACCACCTCGGGTATCGACTCGCTTCCGGTGGTGAAGCAATAAGTCGTTTAAAACTGATTCCGGACAACTTATCTTCGTGGGCAAACAATAATTGTTTAGACCGACAAGTTGAGTTGTCCGGAATTTTTCTTTACCATGAATAAAACAAACCTCTCTTCCGTAATCATCGCTTTGGCGGTTATTGCATCCGCTTACTTGATTTCAAGTGCCTACCGCAATCGCAACAAGGGCAATGACTCTATCTCCGTTACCGGATTAGGTAGTAAGGATTTTACGTCCGACTTGATTGTATGGAGTGGATCCTTTCACAAGAAAAGCATCGACTTGAAGATGGCTTATGCAGAGTTGGATGCAGCCCGCGAAGTAGTGAAAAGCTATTTAGTTGAGAAGGGTATCCCGGCCGATCGACTTATTTTTTCAGCGATTGAAATCGAGAAGCAGTTTGACAACTTGTATGACGACAATGGTAATCAGATCAGCTCAACATTTACCGGATACCGGTTGCAACAGAATGTCCAGATAGAGTCAACCGATGTTGAAAGGGTGGAGGAGATTTCCCGCAATGTGACTGAGTTAATCAACTCCGGCATTGAGTTCTACTCGAACACTCCCAGTTACTATTACACCAAGTTGGCCGAGTTGAAGATTGAAATGATTGCAGAGGCCACTAAAGACGCCAATGTTCGCGCACAGAAAATTGCCGAGAACGCCGGAGGAAGTTTGGGTTCTTTGAAGAGTGCCGATATGGGCGTGTTTCAGATAGTAGGTCAAAACTCATCTGAAGACTATTCGTGGGGCGGCTCCTTTAATACAAGTTCAAAGAACAAGACGGCGAGCATTACAGTGAATTTACAATACGAAGCGCACTAGTCTGCCAGCTTAAAAAATAAAAAGGCCTGATCACATTGCTGTGTCAGGCCTTTTTACTTTATTGGTCAGGTTATAGGATGTGCTTTTCTTTTCCAAGCAGCAGATGAAGTCTTGCCAAGGCTTGCAGTTCTGATTTATTGCGTCCATTCAGGCATTCTGCCATGCGGTCGGCGGAATGAAATATACGATCTATAACATCATCCGTAAAGAGAGTGATGTGCTCCTTGAAGTATCGCGAGAATACACTGTATGCTGTTTCAGCACTGTATTCTTTCTCTCGCAAAAAATCAAAGATGATATGGATTTGGTAGGCTGTGTCGGAGCCATACGCATCGCGCACATCATCGAGCGATAGCCAATCTTCCCGAATAATCTGTTGCAGCATATTCAGCTCTTCAGCGCTCACTCTCCTATCTGCATTTGAGATGGAGTAGAAAAGATAACCTAACTTTTGATAGAAAGCTTCCGGGTATCGGTTGTTTACAGAGTGGGTAGTCATGGTTCAGAGGTATTTGCTAAGGAACCGGTTGAAATCATGACGCATTTCGTTGAACAATTTTTCGGTATTCACATAATCGTCGCGCATGGTGTCGTGCTCAGTAACGGTGGTTCGTTCTATCTGCCCGTTATGGTTTTCAAAGTCATTGGAGATATTTATCGCGTGGTTGTTCACGGAGTGACGCAACTTTCGCAATTGCTCATCGTGCACGTTGAATTGATTTTGAAACTGCTCCACTCTTTTCTTTACCTCACGCGCAGTGTTTGCATTCGAAATCTCACTGAGTCGTTTGCGCATAATTTTAATCTCATCCTCATAGAATTCAATTCCTCGCAACCATGAACTTTTTTCGGATGTAATGTTGAGAGTCGGCGAAAGTGTTACCTGTGTCATAGCTTAAGATGTTGTTGGTTTATGAGGCAAATATTAGCTTCACAACAACCGAGAACTATGAGCGCCGTCAACACGAATCGTGAGAACTATCAATAGGCTGAGAGTGTATAGTTCAAGCGCAAACCGGCGAAGAAATTAATCGGCGCCGACGGATTGTAATACTTGTTACCGACGGCGTTCAAGTTCAGAAACGACGTGTATGAGCTATTGAGCAAATTGTTGACTCCGGCGTGAACAGCACAATCGAAATTCTTCAAAATGTTGAAGTCATAGCTCGCAATTGCGTTGAGTAAATGATAGGAAGAAGTCCACGTTGTATTGCTGTTTTCAAGCGGCATTCTATCCATCCAATAATCGATGATGCTTGCGGAAAAATGTTTGTATTCGAACTGAAGCCCCGTGTTCATTTGCGTGAGGGGTATGCCCGGAATGTTGTTGCCATTCAGTATCTGATCTTCGACTACGTATTTGCCAAAGCGATGGTTGTTGCGCGTGCCGTTGTTCCAGAGTGAAACACCCAAACCATCTGCAACACTTTTGTAAGTGTATTTGAATGACCATTCTAAACCTCGCTGCAAGGTGGAGCCTGCGTTGTGATAGCGTTGCAGATTATCGCCATCAACAGTCGCGATAGAGTAGGGAAGAATGGCATCGGTAATTTCAAACTGATAGGCAGTAATCGAGTAGTCAATATTCGCCTTCGCAATGCGATGCTTTATGCCTAGTTCGTGCAAGTTTCCTCGTTCGGAAGCCAGTGATAAATTGTACGTGTTGTTTTCCTGATCAATCATTTCAAACACGGTCGGGTTGGCTGCTCCTGCAGAGTAGCTTCTGTAGAGAAACAGTCCTTTGATGGGTTGAATGGAAACGGCAAAGCGCGGCAGCAACGTCTTACCCCAGGTCGTAGTTGTGTCGAATTGAAATTCATTTGCGTTGCGACCCCGAATGAACTG
>CALQJP020000268.1 GCA_943330925.2 Chryseobacterium gleum | reverse complement strand
CTTGCTGCTTTGAAGGGAGTCGATATCGCCTCAGCAAGCCTTGGCTTCCGCATTATCAATACCAGAGGCTTCAACAGCACTTCGCCTGTGCGTGTTTTGCAGATCATTGATGGCGTTGACAACCAATCGCCGGGGTTGAATTTTTCCCTGGGTAACTTCCTGGGCGCTCCTGATCTCGATGTGAAAAGCGTGGAGATCGTGCAAGGTGCCAGCAGTGCCTATTACGGCCCGGGTGCCTTCAACGGTGTTATTAGCATGGAAACGAAGAACCCGTTCCTTACACCCGGGCTATCAGCCAACTTAAAAGTGGGCGAACGCAGCTTGTTTCAACCCAGTGTGCGCTGGGCCGATGTGTTTCGCAACAGCGACGATCATCCATGGTTTGCATATAAGCTAAACGTGCTCTACCTAACCGCACAAGATTGGGAAGCGACCAACTACTCACCGATATACGGGGTGTCGGATGGTGCCGGCAACCCGGGTCGATTTGATGCCGTGAACATCTATGGCGATGAATACTTCGGTGCCAACGATTACTCAACGGCTTCTCCTTCCTCACAACAATACCGAGGCATAGGAACTTTCTATCGAACCGGCTACCGCGAGGAAGATCTGGTTGACTACGATACGGAAAATTTGAAGGTGAGTGCTGCCGCGCATTTCCGCCTGAAACCTGAGCTCGAATTCGAATCGCCTGAACTCATTCTTCAGTCGAATATCGGGCAAGGCACTACGGTGTATCAGGGCGACAACCGATTCAGTTTGCGTAATATTCTCTTTTATCAGAATCGCATTGAACTGCGAAAAAACAACACCTACTTCCTGAGGGTGTACGCAACCCATGAAAATGCCGGCGATAGCTACGACCCTTATTTCACAGCTAAGCGACTGCAGGAGGATGCTCGATCAAACGAGGACTGGGCTTCTGTCTACATAAAGTACTGGCAGCAGAAGGTTATACCTCGCATGAATGCACTCGGCTATCCCGAACTACAACTGAACCCTGACTGGCCGGGTCCTGTTGTGGATCCTTATTATTTACAATTCTATCTGCCATACAGCAATGAGGAATGGATGGCCACGTATCAAGACTCACTTTCTCAGTGGCATCGTTGGGTCGAAAACCTCACAAATAGCGGAAACGCAGGAATTCCCACGGACACCATCGGATATTACGTGCCGGGCACAAGTCAATTCGACAATGCATTCAATCGCATTACTTCGGCAAAGAATAACGAGGGTGAGCAAGGAACGAAATTCTACGACCGTTCGGCATTGTATCAGGTGCAGGGCGAGTATCAGTGGTCATTTGTAAAGCTCGATGAGTTGCGAGCTGGTTTTAGCGCTCGCTTGTACACACCGGATTCCGATGGAACTATTTTTATTGATACGCTCTCGCAGGAAATAACCGGCAATGCCACCAGCGGTTATGACACCACCTACACGAAAAATAAATTCACCAACCATCAGTATGGGTTTTATGTGGGGGCCGAGAAGAAATTCAGTGATAAGTGGGTAGCGAGCGCCACCGTGCGTGCCGACAAGAATCAGAATTTTGATGCTGTTTTTTCACCGGCTGCGTCTTTGGTATACTCTCCACGCGCCAATCATTTTCTCCGAGCCTCCTTCACGAGTGCTGTGCGCAATCCTACCCTAACCGACCAATACCTCAATTTGAACGTAGGTCCGGCTACGTTGCGCGGCAATCTGGATGGGGTAGATAGCCTTATTACACTGCAGTCATTCGGTGAATGGCGCGACACCCAAAAGACATCATCTCTTGATTATTATAACATCGATCCAATTCGTCCCGAACAAGCTCAGTCATTCGAAATCGGCTACAGGGCCACTCTTGGCGAACGTGTTTTTCTGGATGTGTCTGCCTTTACCACGTTCTACAAGCACTTTATTGGTTATCGAATAGGCATAGACGCTCCTTTCGATACAAACGGCCAAATTCAAAACCTATCGCAAATAAGAGTGTATCGCTACGCGGCCAATAGCACCAACGAAGTAACCACGCAAGGTGCCAACATCGGAGTGAACTACTATTACTGGAAGCAGCACGCGTTTGCATTCAACTATTCCTACAATAAACTGGCGAAGAAGGTGGAAGATGATCCGATAATTCCGGCATTCAACACCCCGCTGCACAAGTTCAATGTCGGGTTGAATGGTCGTGAATTGTGGCCCAACAACGCCGGTAACACATGGGGATATGCAGTTAACTACAAATGGGTCGATGAATACTTCTGGGAAGGTTCGCCTCAGTTTACAGGACCGGTGCCGGGTTTTGCGGTGCTGGATGCACAAGTGAATTATACGCTCAAAAAATCGTCTATCAATTTCAAACTGGGGTGTTCGAATCTGCTTAATAATTTGCACATCGAGGCCTATGGCGGCCCGCTCATTGGAAGAATGGCTTTCGCTGCTATTCAGTACGAATGGGCGAAAAAGTAATTTGCTGATTGTGATGTTTATAAGTATGGGTTAATCCTGTTCAGGTTACGAGGTTTTTTGTAGATTGCCGTTCAATTTGACAAACAATTAATCTTTTAACCATGAACAAAATTTCTACATGTTTGATGGCCTTGGCCATGTTCGTTTGTACCGGTTCATCGGCCCAGCGTTACCTCACGGAGGTTTTCACTGATGTTGATGTTCAATCGGATATCACGTATGGCGTTAATGCCACAGTGATTCTCTACTCACAGTTGGGGCAGGCTGTTCCTCAGCCACTGGTAATGGACGTTTATTCTCCTTCGGGCGATACCGAAACCAACCGTCCTGTGATTTTGTATTTCCACACCGGTAACTTCTTGCCAACGCCGCAGAACGGCAGCCCAAGTGGCACCAAGACCGACTTAAACGTTGTTGAAATGTGCACACGTTTGGCTCGTATGGGCTACGTGGTAGCTTCATGCGATTACCGCATGGGTTGGAATCCGGTTGCAACTACTCAGGAAGAACGTGTTTTCACACTCATCAATGCTGCTTATCGCGGTGTGCAGGATTGCCGCACGGCAATTCGTTTTTTCCGCAAAACAGAAGCGGAAAACGCTAACCCGTATGGCATCGACCCATCGCGTATTTGCGTGTGGGGTCAGGGCACCGGTGGTTATATCTCTTTTGCTGCGGCAACAATCAACCAGTACTCAGACATTGCTATTCCAAAGTTTACCCGTCAAATTGAAGTTCCACCGGGATCAGGCAATTTCATTACTGTGCCAATGGTAATTGAAGAAATCAATGGTGATATCTATGGAACTTCGGTTGGTATTAACCCGAACGACGGCGATACACTTTGCTATCCAAATCACGTTGGCTATTCTTCTGATTTCAATGTGATGGTAAACATGGGCGGTGCTTGCGGCGATAGCTCTTGGGTAACTGCGGGCGACGTTCCAATGATCTCTTTCCACGCTCCTTCAGATCCATTCGCTCCTTACGCAATCGGAACTGTAATCGTTCCTGGCTTTAACCTTCCTGTTGTTGAGGTAAGCGGTAGCTACCACGTGCAGGAAATGGCAAATGCTTTTGGTTTGAACACTTCGTTTGCTGCAGCAGATAACTTGGGTGACGTGTATACCGTTCAGGCAAATACGTTTAACGATGGTAATACTGGATTGTACCCACTCAACAGACCAGCAGGTTCAGAGGCCGACAGTGCTCCTTGGGAATGGTGGACAGAAGATAATCCAAATAACGCAAACGGCTTGCTCACGAATCCT
>CALQJP020000267.1 GCA_943330925.2 Chryseobacterium gleum | reverse complement strand
TGTCCGGGCCCAACAGAGAGCGGGTTTCAGTCTGCCGCAGCGCAAGAGGAAAGCAAGATAGTGAAAGGCAAAAAGATGCCTTCAGCTAGAGCCGTTGCCGAATATGGCTATCGGGCGATGATGAGCGGAAAAACAATTGCCATTCACGGAATGATGAACGCCATCCTGGCTAACTCCGTACGTTTCATGCCGCGGTCGCTTGTGGTGAAAGTCACACGTAACTTGCTGGATAAGGCGCAGTAAACTTGCAGACATGTCTTCAACCGCCAAACACCACCACTACTCTACTCGTTTGCGCTGGACGGGCAACACGGGTTCAGGCAATTCGAATACCGCAACAATAGCGCGACTCACTAAACTCACCAAAGGCGACCTTCCATTGATTTCTGTCATAACAGCTTAAGCAACTCGATCCCGACACCTGTCAATATATTTGAACGTGTTTCCAGGTATCACGAAAGAATATGCACCCTTCAAATCAATGGGATTATCCTCGCAAAGAGCGACACGATTTAATATTCAAGTACTACTCATTTGCACACTTCATATGCAGACCACCTTCGGACAAGTTTCAACTGAACACCATCGCACAGAAAAAGAGAAAGCGTTTCAAGCAGTGCTTGATAATGTAGTCGATGGCAAAAAAGTATTTGGGACTTCCTTTGCCATAAAAACGGACAGCTTGTCGTGGATTGGTTCCTCCGGAGACTTATCTGCACAGCAACCTTACTTCATTGCGAGCACCACTAAACTATTTACGACAGCGATCATTCTACACCTGAGAGCAGAGGGCAAGTTAAATCTTGATGACAAAATCAGTAATTATATTGATCCTTCCGTTTTATCCGGGCTTCACCTATACAAAGGCAAAGACTCATCGGAAGAATTGACCATTCAACAACTACTTTCTCATACATCCGGCCTACCCGACTATTTCCAAGGAAAAGGTGCAGGCGGAAGAAGTTTAGAAGATGAGATTACGGAGGGTAAAGACCAAAGTTGGACATTTGAACAAGCTTTGGATCGGACGAAAAAAATGAAGCCTCTATTTGCTCCAGGTGCCCGTAACAAAGCCAATTATTCCGATGCCAATTTTCAGCTATTAGGCAGAATCATTGAAGTAATCACAAAAAAATCGTATTCACAGAACTGCGCAGAACTCATCATTCAACCACTCGGATTGACGAAAACCTATCTCTATCAGGACGTCGAAGACAAAACACCGAAGGCTCTTTATTATAAAAACAGCATATTGGATATACCTCAAGCCATGACATCATTTGGAGCAGATGGCGGAATGGTTTCGACTTCAGCGGATATGCTTTTGTTTATTGAAGCATTCTTCAAAGGCAAGTTGTTTCCCCAAGCGTACATTGACGAATTGCAAGAATGGAATAGCATATTTTTCCCCATGCGCTCCGGCATTGGCATTCACTTATTCAAGCTTCCCTGGTTTTTCAATCCAACAGGCGCGGTTCCCTATTTCATCGGTCATTCGGGGCTTTCCGGTGCGCTGGCCTTCTACAGCCCAAAGGAAAACATCTTTATTGCGGGCACTGTCAATCAGGTTGCACATCCCGACATCTCGTTCAAGGTCATGATTAAACTGACTCTTGCTGCAATCAAGAAATGACCATCCCTCGCCGCTACAAGTCATACCACAGCTTCATCGAGTTTGCATCCATCGAGTTTCTTGCAACCGGGAAATGAATGTAAAAATCCACTACACATTCGAATCGATTCTGTGGCAGCATGCCTCACCCGGCGGGTGGCATTTCATATCGCTGCCGGTTGAGATGGCTCGAGAAATCAGAGACAACTCAAAATGGCAAGAGCAAGGTTGGGGGCGACTCAAGGCCACAGCGCGAATTGGCAACAGTGAATGGGAAACAGCCATTTGGTACGACACCAAACATCAAACCTACCTGCTGCCGATTAAGGCAGCGATTCGTGCCAAGGAAAGGCTCAAGGTGAATACGTTCGTACAAGCAACATTGTGGCTGTGAACACCCACTGTGCATCATCCAATTCACCAATCACATTCAATGCGCTTCGCTAAACCCAAGGCTTAAGAAAAGCCAACACCAATAAAGCAACGTTTTTGACTTCCCTAAAGTCTCAAAGTCATGTGAACCGGCTCTTCGCTAAGGGAGCTTATGCTTATGATTAACTTCGCTGATAAGATTTCGAATGAATAACCACTAATACACTACGATTATGCGCATACTTTTTACGCTTTTATTCTCCTCATTACTTCTCAATACCAGTGCTCAATCCACAGGTTGGCACAACAACGGTGGCAACAGTGCCCGCAATGGTTATACTGAATTAGCGGGCCCTGTTGACGACAGCTTACTCTGGCAGACGGAATCTGCAGGTTTTTTTGGTTCTCCCATATTGATTGAAAACAACTATGTGGTCACCATGCGCTTCCTATCATTGACGAACGCACCCATTGAGTGTTATAACTTGATGACCGGAGATTTAATCTGGAGCCAAGATATCACCAACAATGCCGGCCGATCTCTGCCTGTTGGACTGCGCGACGGAAGACTGTTTGCAGTGCGCTTGACAGAAAGTCCGAATGATACACTTTATGCCCTGGATGTGACGGATGGTTCGCTGCTTTACACTGCACCATTTACCGTTATGCCTTACATAACTGAAACAGGTTCGTTTGATAGTGCAGGCTATATGTATATCGGAGGAAACTACGTGACCTACAAGATGGACCCAACCAATGGTGACCTAATTTGGGAAACACCTACCGTTGAGATGTCGTCGGGAAGCGGAGAAATGGCCATTAACAATGCCAATAATACGGGGTACACGCTGGAAACAGAAGGTGGTGTTTCCTTCATCTGGGCAACGGATCTTTCTACCGGAATGAAACTGTACGATCATGTTGTGGAGGATCTCACTCCGGGTGGTAATGTTCCGCAATCGGCCTTGATGGTGGGCAACAATGGTATCATTTACGTGCATTTGACAGAAGACAACATTGCGGCATTTTCCGACGACGGTACGCAATTGAATTTGCTTTGGCAGACGGGTATAACCGGCAATGCGCCCTTCAGTTTAATGGCATCCGGTGCCGATGGATCTGTATATGCGCCAAGCGGTGGTAAGATCATTCGTTTAGATGGTTTGACAGGCGCACTGCTCAATGAATCGGTTTCCGTAACACAGGGCGGCTATTTTATTCCGCGTATTACTGCCGCCGGCAACGGAATGATTTACGTGACAAATGGGGAACAGTTTGTTTATGCATTCGATCAAAGCCTGAACTTAATATGGTCTACCGAGGTAGCCGTCAACAATACCTCCGGAGTCAGCATTGCATCCAATGGTATTGCGGTTGTGGGTGGAAGCAATCAGCTTATGGCCTTTGTTTCGGAGATTCCAAACACAGTGAATCAAATAGATGCAAGTGAGTTTACTGTTTTCCCCAATCCTGCCCGCGACTTGATTCATGTAAGAGTCGATTCGGATGACTTGGGTGCGATGTATACCATTCGCGATTGTGCAGGCCGTATTGTAGAAACAGGAACGTTTCAACAGAGCATCAACACACTCCGCGTGCCTCAACTTTCAGCGGGAGTCTATATGCTGCATACCGATTCACGCGCAGAAGGCGTGCGGTTCGTAGTGGAATAGACAACACAAACCCACTCAAAATCGTACCTTCCAAGGAGCTCGATTTACATAAAAACACAGCACTTCTCCATGCTCGGCACCCGC
>CALQJP020000266.1 GCA_943330925.2 Chryseobacterium gleum | reverse complement strand
CGCCGTGAGAATGAAGAGAGCGTTGTGTTTCAGCCGAAGTTCTTCAAACCAGGCATAGCGAATGGCGCGTGCGGCCTCTTGTGTTGAGCCCGGATGTTTTTCCCAATGCTCTTCTTCAACCACCAACACTTCGAGCGGAATGTTATGGGAAGAACAGTAATTGCGCACGAGTGCTTCGTCGTCGTTGCTATCTGCCCCACGCAAGCCGTAATTGACATGTGCTACCAAGCAGTGGGCATGCAACGAAGAGCACCCGTGAAGAAGCGCCATGCTATCGGCCCCGCCGCTTACTGCTACGACGAGGGTATGACTCTCCTCTACACCATTGGTGTTAAGTACGTGTTGAATGTGTGAGGCAAACGATTTCATGGCGTGTGGGTTCACTCAATGAAACCGACAACTCAATATGGCCAAATCGTCGTTGTAGGGCGCTTCGCCTTTGAAGTCATTGAGCGATTGCATGATGGTGTCGTTGATGACCGAGATACCGTCTTTGAAGAACGCCAGTAATACTTTTTCCAGACGATCTGTGCCGTATTCTTCGTTGTTTGTGTTTTCGGTTTCTACCAATCCGTCGGTGAAACACACAATGATGGAGTCGGGCTCGAGCACCACTTTTCCCTCAACTACTTTGGGCAGTTCTTCAAACATGCCTAACCCAATGGTGCCCAGCTTGAGTTGTTGTGTATAGCCATTGATGTCGCCCAATACCGGCGGGTTGTGTCCGCAGTTTACATAGCGCAGCATGCGGGTAGATTTCTTGTAGACACCGAGAAAAAGCGTAATGTATTTTTCGCCCAGCGCTGTTTGCATAACGCGCGTGTTGAGCTCTGTGACCATGTCGGTGAGGCTGCCTTGCTTGAAGGCGAATATGGAACGCAGGTAGGCTTGAAAATTGGCCATTAAGAAGGCTGCGCTTACACCCTTGCCCGACACGTCGGCCATGCAAAACATCACCTCGTCGTCGCTCAACTCCATGAAGTCGTAGTAGTCTCCACCCACTTGCTGATGGGCTTTGTAGAAAGCGCTTACTTCGTAGTGTTTGTTTTTGGGCAAGTGATGGGGCAGCAAGATGGCTTGCATCTCGGCGGCGAGCTCCAATTCCTTTTTGATCCTTTCCTGGCGAATATTTTCCTCTTGCAGTTTTCGGTTTTGAATAGCAACTACAAGGATGTTGGTAATGGTTTGAATAAACCGCATGTGCTTAATGACCGGGCTCATGCGAATTTCCTGCTCGCTGTTGTCGCCCGCCAGCACATAGGCTATGGTTTGTCCGTTTTGAACAATGGGTATTGCCAGGTCGAACGACTCTTTGGAACGCCCGGTGGTAAGTGAAATTTCTTTGCTTCGGGTGAAGAAGTCGTCGCTGATAATTTCTTTGATTTCTCCCTTCTGTACCCCGAAACGCAGAATGCATTTCCAGTCTTCTTCCTTCGTAAACAGGAGTATTTTTTCGATGGACAGGTGTTCACGAAGCACGCGCTCATACTGCTCAAGCAGGCTACCTACGCTGAGGTTGGCGTTGATGGCAGCGGTAATTTCAAGCAGTGCATTGAGCTTGAAATCGCGTTGTTTGACCTTGTTGTTGAGCCGTTGATTGTCCATTCAGTGGGTGCATCAAAGATATTACAATCCGAGCTTTTCCATGGTTGCCGGCAACTTCCTGATGAGAGCTAATTCGCGGTATTTGCTTCGAGCTTCTTCTGCGGGGCAACCGAAGTAGGTTTTCCCGCCTTCGAGGTCTTTGGTAACGCCGCTTTGGCCAAGCACAACTGCGCCTTTGCCAATAAGCACATCGCTGGTGACACCAACTTGACCCCAGAGAATGGCTTCGTCTTCGATTTTGACGCAACCCGCAATGCCGACTTGAGCGGCAAACAGGCATTTTTTTCCGATGGTGGTGTCGTGGCCAATGTGCACCTGGTTATCGATTTTGGTAGCGGCGCCTATGAATGTTGCTCCCGATACCCCGCGGTCGATGGTGCAGGCCGCACCTATTTCTACGTTTTCTTCAATAACAACGCAGCCAACGGTGTGCATTTTTTCGCGACCCTCGGGGCGGTTTTTATAGTAGAAGGCTTCGCTTCCGATGACTGTATTGGCGTGCACGATGCAGTTGTTGCCGATGGTAATGTCGTTGTAGAGTACAACACCGGGGTGTATCACACAGTGGTCGCCTATGTGAATGTTGTTGCCCATGATCACCGATGGGTGAACTACACTATTGACGCCGACCGTAACGTTTTTCCCGCGGCTTTCCTGCGGCATAACCCACGGCGAAAAGTGTCGGGTTAGTTGGTTGTATGCGGTGAACGGATCGTCGGAGAAAAGCAGGGCTTTTCCACTCGGACAAGGCACTTTTTTATTGATGATTACAACGGAAGCAGCGCACTGCAGCGCCTTGTCGTAGTATTTCGGGTGGTCCACGAAAACGATGTCGCCGTGTTCAACCTGATGAATTTCATTGATGCCGGTGATGGGAAAATCAGCGTTGCCATCGAACTCGCAAGCGACGATATCAGCAATTTCTCGGAGTGTAAAAGGGCGAGGAAGTTTCATGTGTTGTCAAAAATACGAGGTGAACAGGGAAAGAAAAAAGGCCGCAAGTGCGGCCTTTTGTATTGTTTGAGTGTGGATTATTTCTTTACACGTTCGTGGTACTGACCTGTGGTGGTATCAACACGCACGGTGTCACCCTCGTTGATGAACAGGGGCACACGCACATCCACTCCGATATCTAAAGTGGCAGGCTTGGTAGCGTTGGTAGCCGTGTCGCCGCGCACACCGGGTTCGGTGTAGGTTATCCCGTACTCAACGTATTGTGGCAAGTCGCAGCTCATCGCTTGCTCGTCTTCTGTATTGAAAAGAACGATGCACTTCATGCCTTCTTTGAGGAATTGCGGAGCGTTGATCATGACTTCGGGAATCGAAATCTGCTCGAAATCCTCGAGGTTCATGAAGTTATAATTATCGTCTTTGTACAAGAACTGATACTCGCGTGTTTCAATTCGAACAACATCAATAGCAACTCCACTGTTGAAGGTTTTGTCGACGATTTTGCCGTTGTTGAGGTTTTTGATTTTGGTACGAACGAAGGCCGGACCTTTTCCTGGTTTTACGTGCAAAAATTCCATTACACGCCAGATGTGGCTATCCATGCGAAAGCACAATCCGTTTGAGATGTCTGCGGTTGTAGTTGCCATTGTTGTTAGAATTAACGGTCGCGAAAGTACTTCATTAAGTACTAATTACAAAGTACGATGTACCGGAAGGGTGTGGTGTAGTCGAAGGGTTGTCGTTTCGGTACTTAGTACCTAGTACTTTGTACTTAATGAAGTACTAATTACAAAGTACGAAGTACCGGAAGGGTGTGGAATAGTCGAATGGTTGGTGTTTCGGTACTTAGTACCTAGTACTTCGCACTTAACAAAGTGCTATTCGGCCGTGACGAGAATTTCAACCCGGCGGTTTTTGATTTGGTCTTGAATGGTTTTTTCAGGATAAACCAATGGACGTGTCATAGCGAATCCGCGGTAGGAAATACGCTCTTGCGCGATTCCGTTTTGGATCAGATAGTCGCGAATGTATTGTGCGCGGTTCCAGGAAAGTTTGAAGTCGCCCGTTTCGTCGTCGAGCCCGTCTTCGTTGGGTTTTGAAGCGCAACAAACGTGTCCCTGAATCTCAATCATGAGCGTTGGGTTCTCTTTGAGGGTTTGAAGCAGCTTTTTCAAAACAGGCTTTGCTTCGGGCAATGTGCGGTGG
>CALQJP020000265.1 GCA_943330925.2 Chryseobacterium gleum | reverse complement strand
CGAATGTCTATTCAAACACAACCAGCGAGCGGCATGGGACAGCCACAGCAGGTATTCCCGGTGCTATCGCCAACAATGCCATCAGCGCAGCTGGATTAGGATACAACAAGCTAAAAATCCAGGCCATCCGTATAGGGTACAACGCTACAACTACCGGCAATTTCACCACAACTTCTGTCATTCAAGTCGCAGCAATCAACCGGGCCATTGCACACACCTCTGCAGCTGCTATCTCTATGTCCATTGGCCTCTCCACCTATCAAGCTGCACTAGCCACTGCTATTACAAATGCTCGCACACAGGGCAGATCAAACAAGGGCATCCCCGTTTTTGCAAGCGCAGGCAATTCAAACCTGAGCACGTGGACAACCTATCCCGCTTCCTATGCCGGTGTTATTGCCGTTGCTGCAACTAACAGCAGCGATACTCGTGCTTCCTTTTCGAACTACGGCAGTGGCATCACACTATCGGCACCTGGAAGCAGCATTGCAACAACCGACATTACCGGTGCTAACGGATACAGTACAGGCGACAACACCTCTTTCAGCGGAACAAGTGCGGCAAGTCCAGTGGCGGCAACCATTGGTGCGCTTATGATTGTAATGAATGACCAACTCACCGAAACGCAGGTAAAACAACACCTTGCTCAATCGTGCGAAAAGGTAGGTGGCTACAGCTATGCGAACAACTCCACATATACGTACAGCACATGGAGCAATGAGTTGGGTTATGGTCGAGTGAATATGCAAGCGGCTCTGCAACTGGCTTCGAGTGCGAGTGTGGTAGCCCGTGATATCTCGCTCGCTGCTACCAGTGTTTCTTCGACCACTCCGCAGGTAGGTCAAACCATTACCATCAACTGTACGCAACAAGTTTCACCGGCAACCGGAAGCACGCTATCTCCGGTGGTTGAATATCGATATTCAAACGACGCTAGTTGGTCTGTTGATGACGTTGTAATCGGCACAGACATATCAGCACTTGGCAATGGCATTGCCTCAGAAGCGGAATCGATTACCTACACCATACCCTCCGGAAGCGGCACGAAGTATATACTCATTCGCGCCGATGCTCAGTCTGCAGTCAGTGAATCAAATGAAACGAATAATAGTGTTACCCTCACAATTTCACTTAACACTACCACCACTGCTCTTACCGACCTATCCATTACAAATGCCAGCTGCTCAGCAGCCTCAACAACCGTCGGACAGGTTGTAACGATTAATTGCACTCAAACAGCGAACGCTGCATCGGCCGCTATTTCTCCATTGGTGCAATATCGCCTCAGCACCGACGCGTTGTGGAACACTACGGATGTTTCTATTGGCTACGACATTTCAACGCTAAATAGCTCCGTGCTCAGCGAATCTGAAAACATCACCTACACCATTCCCAATCAAACCGGCACGCGCTACATTCTCATCAAGGCGGATGCTGGAAGTTCCATCGCAGAATCAAATGAAAACAACAACGTGGTCGCTATTCCCATAACGATTGCTGCAGCGATGATAGCCCATGACAGCATGAGCGAATTGAAATCATCTGAAGAACATCAAACTTCGAGCATACGCATTTTTCCCAATCCCGCAACCGACCGCATTTGGATTGAGTCGAATCATTTCGATTGGAAATACGTGAAGGTTTTTTCTGCTGACGGCCAGCTGAGAATTACTTCAGAACGATCTCAATTAAGAACTCTCGACGAATTGAATTTCCAACAACTAACCAACGGTGTGTATGTCGTTCAATTCAGTGATGGCATCAAAACGATTGCCCATCGGATCGTTATTGAATAAGACTATTTGGTCACCCGGATTGTTTTACGCCCCTGCTTCGTAATACATTCGAGCATATACAGGCCTGCAGGTCTTGTGTGAAAATCAATACTGATCATTCGTTGCTCATTCGATGTTTGCAACTGACGGGTTTCTTCAATCAATCTGCCGGTCGCATCGAGCAACCTGAATTGGATTGCATCCGGATTTTTCAACGCGTATTCAACCCAAAGAATTTCACCAACGGGATTGGGCCATGCATTGAACTCACCAAATTCGCTCAGCTCTTCGGTATTCGCCACCACAATGGTTTCGCATGTAGTAGCCGAACAACCCGCATTCAACGCATCGCTGTAGGTAACACATAGCTCAAAGGCCCCGCCTGCATCATACGAATGCGTGCCGGTTGAAGCCAGCAAAGGCAAATCACCGTCGCCCCAATCAATGAAGTAAGTGGGTTCAACCGCTCCTGTTCCCTCTGCCACAACCAGCACTTCGCTTCCGCTTTGAGTGATGGTGAGCACAACGTCGCATCCCCCTGAAGAAGAACTAACGGTTACGCTTTCACACACATTTATCTGACAAGCTATCGGGTTGGACAAATCGGTATAGGTACCGCAAATCAAATACGTGCCGGCACCCGAATAAATGTGCGAAGCCGGAACTCCATAATCACCTGAAGATGCATCGCCCCAGTCGAAAAAATACTCGGGCTCAATGGCACCGGCAGCAAGCACTTGAATCTCCACGCCCAAGTCAGTAACTACGGGCACAAAGTCGAAGAAGCAATCACTTGCAAACGGATCAATATTTACTTCCGTGCATGCACTGATCTGGCATCCACTATTGCCATCTACTCCATAATGAACGCAGACAGTGTAGACAGCCGGTATCGGATAGGTGTGCTCCACAACCGGATTGAAGTCAAACGTTCCATCACCCCAATCGATAATGTATTCCGCATTCGCTCCGCCGTTGCCGGTGATCATTGCCGTTGCCGTTTGCACATCCACATCAACCTGAAGTGCTACATTACAATCGCTGCCTAAACCAACCACTTCAATGTTCTGGCATTGATACAACTCGCATGGTAGCGTTGGGTCGGCATCGATCATTTGAACGCATACCAGGTAGTTGCCAGGCTCAGCATATTCATGAAGCAAGGACGATCCAACTTCAGTAGGGCTTCCATCACCCCATTCTACCGTGTAAATGGGAATCGAGGTGTTATCACTATATGCTTCCAGCGCTGCAACCAATGCAATGGTCTGCACATCAAAGCCCATGTTGCATGAACCGCCGGTCAAAATGATAGAGTCGAAAGAAGAAAATATACAATTCGGATTGTCGAGATCCTGATAGATGTAAAACAACACAAACTGTCCGTCGGAAGAATAGTTGTGCTCCAAAAATGGCGTTGATGATGTATCTGCTGATCCATCACCCCAGTCAATGATGTACTGCGCATTCACAGCTCCGTTCGCCACAAATTCTATGGTGACATTCGAACCCGTACCACCGATATTCAGATACGCATCGCACTGGGCTGAGGCCGATACAGCGAGCAGCAGAACTATTATTCCTGGCAAAAAAGACTTCATGGGATTTATGACTGTTTCGTTTTAACAAACATAAGACGGGGCTAATACCTTCGCGCAGAAATTCGACCAAAAAACAAGAGGCCACCCATTGGCAGCCCCAAGTCACTAAACCTTTAACCAAAACCTACCCACTCGATGTTGGGAGAGTCTTACACCATAAACCAACAAACCATCCGAACGGTTCACGAAAAAGAAAAAAATATTTCACCTACACTAGAAAAAGCCTCCTCCCCATGAGAATCGTAATTCAACGCGTGAAAAAAGCCTCTGTAACTATAGAAAACTCGATTAAAGCGGCCATCGGCCCCGGCCTGTTAATACTGGTAGGAATCGAGGACATCGACACGTCGGACGATGCACTTTGGTTGGCCCAAAAAATCGCAGGTAT
>CALQJP020000264.1 GCA_943330925.2 Chryseobacterium gleum | reverse complement strand
GTTCGGCCCAATAGCTCGCTGTAACAAAGCAGCCTGTAACTGTAACCTGGCCCGGAATGGTTAGTTGCAGGCTATCCGCATTGTATTCGGGTATAAAGCAAGAGAGCATCACGTTATCTCCGAATGCAGTGACAGGGCCAACGACGAGCGGATCAATTGTTACCGGATAAGTTCGTTCAGCATGCTGAAGCCAACTGTTGGGCACGTGGAGGGAAAGTAGCACCTGGTTGCCGTCGATGGTCCATGTATATCCAGCCGTGATGCGCAAAGAGGTGCGCCCCCATTTTTCATCGTCATCGAAACAAATCGCAGGCATGACGGATGCAATATGCTTTGTCTCTTTATCAAAGAAGTGGATTGGCCCCACCCAGTGGTTGTTGTCCCAACGGCCTTCCCCGGGAAGCGTTTCGACTGTAATATCTGAAGTGAACTCAATGCGTTCAGTGAAGGTGGTATACAAACCGATGGCAGAGGGGATTTCTGATAGCACGTAGTTGTACTTAACAGCGTTCTCATATGCTTTTATTTCCTTGATAACACTCGTTAATTGCGAGGGGGCAAGAAATGTATTCGCAGTGGGTTGTGTGCAGTTGAAGTGCAGTGGAACATCGTTTAATCTGCAATCGAGTCCGAAGCGCATTTCGAGTTGTTGATTGAAATCTAACATGAACGACGCGTTGTTTTCGATGCGCACCGGATGCGGTTGTTGCACAGCCTGCCAACCGCTATTTGCCGCAGTGCAATTGGGGTCGATGCGATGCCAAGCGTTGTTTTTTTGAAAGTGGATGGGTTTGTTGCTGTTCTCAATCATGATGCGACCATCGGCATGCTTCCAAAAAGCATGATGAGCATCTCGGTCGTCCACTATTTCCGCCCACTCGTTGCGAGAAGTAAAGAAGGAATGAGTGCCTGATAGCTGTGTTTTTTCGGATAAGGAATGAGACGGAAATTGCGCAAACAATAAAGTTGAGCAAAGCGATGCAAGAAGACAAAAGAGCATTCGACGCATAGCGGTAGGAATTAAGGTTGAATCAAATGTACGTGGAAGGATTATAGTATTGAAGCTTTTCATCGCCACTTATCCGTTTCCCTACAATCCTGCAATTCCATTACCCCCACAGCGTAAATTTACCCGAAAAAGAATAGAACACATGAGAACAAATCACGAAATAGACTTTCGCATTTTCGGAGAGGAAATGCAATGTGTAGAGATCGAATTGGATCCGCAGGAAACGGTAGTTGCTGAGTCGGGAGCATTCATGTATATGGATGACGGCGTGCAGATGGAAACCGTTTTTGGGGATGGCAGTAACCAGGGAGGCACCGGTTTTTTCAGTAAAATCATGGGTGCGGGCAAGCGCTTGCTCACAGGCGAAAGTCTGTTCATGACCATGTTCACGCATCAGGGTTTGGGGAAGGCGAAGGTTGCATTTGCATCGCCCTATCCGGGAAAGATTATCGCGCTCGATCTGCAGCAAATGGGAGGAAAGATTGTGTGTCAGAAAGATTCTTTTCTCTGTGCTGCCAAAGGTGTTTCCATTGGCATCGAGTTTCAGCGAAAACTCGGAACAGGACTTTTCGGAGGAGAGGGATTCATCATGCAAAAAATTGAAGGCGACGGCATGGCTTTTTGTCATGCAGGGGGCCACATCATGAAGCGTGAATTACAACCAGGCGAAACCTTGAAGATTGATACAGGCTGTGTGGTTGCCTACACCCAAACGATCGATTACGACATTCAATTTGTAGGCGGAGTAAAGAATACGCTGTTTGGTGGAGAGGGTTTTTTCTTCGCAACGCTTCGAGGTCCCGGCACCGTTTGGCTGCAAACGCTTCCCATTTCGCGACTTGCCTCGCGCATTTCATCCTATGCAGGACCGGGCGGACGTAAGGAAGAGGGTGGTATCTTGGGTGGTTTGGGAAATTTGCTCGATGGCGACGGAAGATAACCATGACCGAAGCAGTCCACATACAGGGGTTTATAGAAAAGGTGAAACAGGGCATGCCGCTGTTGGATGTGCGCAGTCCCAAAGAATATTTGCAAGGCCACATGCCGAGAGCCATTAGCTTGCCCCTGCTCAACGACGATGAGCGTCATGAGGTTGGTTTAACCTATAAAAACAAAGGGCGCGACGAAGCGGTGAGCTTGGGTTATCGCTTAGTGGGACATAAGTTTATAGAGTACATTGAGGCAGCGCGCGCATTGGCGGTAGACGGCAAAGTATGCCTCTACTGTTGGCGCGGGGGAATACGAAGCAATACGATGGCGTGGCTGCTGAGCTCGGCAGGCATGGAGGTTTATTTGCTCGAAGGTGGTTACAAGGAATATCGCAGGTGGTGCCTTACGCAGTTCGAGCATCGCTGGCCCCTGATGGTATTATCGGGGAAGACAGGCGCCGGCAAAACAGAAATACTTCACGAGCTGCGCAATCGTGGCGAAGCCATTCTCGATTTGGAGGCATTGGCAAGTCACAGGGGCTCCGCCTTCGGAGGGTTGGGTCTAGCAGCGCAGCCAACACAAGAGACCTTCGAAAATGAGATGGCCTGGGAGTTGGGCGAATTTCACCAAGCAACACGAGTTTGGATCGAAAATGAAAGTCGTTTTATTGGTCGAGTGCGCATACCGGACGCCTTTTTTGAGCAATCGAACCGCGCGGCGCTGGTATCTATTGACCGCGATATTCAGTCTAGAGCTGAGCGCATTTTGGTTGATTATGGTCGGTTCGATAAAGAGCTGTTGGAAGAGAAAACCAGAGGCATTACAAAGCGCATGGGCGGCGACCGAGTGAAGGTGAGTGTTGATGCGCTGCAGGCAGGCGATATGATGGGTTGGGTATTGCCGCTGCTCGATTACTACGATCGCAACTATGAACATGCGGTGCAAACACGCAAGGGAAAGTATGAGCGTATACTCGAGGTGCACAATCAATCGGCAGCTGAAGTAGCTGACATTCTATTAAAACTTCCGACCAACTAGTTAGCACACCATGACGAACGAAATAAAACTTACTCAGTTCAGCAAGGGCTCCGGTTGTGGTTGTAAGATTTCACCGGCGGTACTGAAAGAAATTTTGCACACGAACGATGCGTTTCCGCGCGACCCTTTGCTTTGGGTGGGCAGCGAAACACACGACGACGCAGCGGTATATGCATGGAATGAAAGTGAAGGCCTTATAGCTACGACCGACTTTTTCATGCCGATGGTTGACGACGCTTACACTTTTGGGAAAATAGCAGCGGCCAATGCATTGAGCGATGTGTATGCGATGGGAGGAAAACCCATGATGGCGCTCGCGGTGTTGGGATGGCCAATTGAAAAAATTCCGGCAGCGTTGGCATCTCAAGTCATTGAAGGAGGCCGTTACATCTGCCGAATGGCAGGTATTCCGCTTGCCGGTGGCCATAGTATTGAAAGCACAGAACCTATTTTCGGATTGGCTGTAAACGGCCGTGTAAGCAAATCGAATTTGTTGCGCAATGGTGGAGCGCAAGTTGGGGATTTGCTTTATTTGACGAAGCCGCTTGGGGCAGGCATCGTAACCGCTGCCATGAAGCGAGGGCAGTTGAAGGACCCCGACCATCTCGACACGTGTGTAACCTACATGAGCACACTCAATAAAATAGGAGAAGACATCGCATCACACGTGAATGTGCACGCCATGACCGATGTAACCGGATTCGGCCTTGCGGGGCATTTGTTGGAAATGTGCGAAGCCAGCGGACTTTCGGCTCGCATTGATTTTTCGGCAATACCGGTTTATCCGTTTTTGGAT
>CALQJP020000263.1 GCA_943330925.2 Chryseobacterium gleum | reverse complement strand
TCCGTTGGCGATTTGATTCCGCGCGAAATCATTGATCGGCCTAAAATGGGCTTTACGTTTCCATGGGCCGTTTGGATGCGCAATGAATTAAAATCTTTTTGCGAAGAACAGCTCGGCGCGCTGCGTCAAGTAGAAGCGCTTCACCACGATGAAGTGCTCGACTTATGGAAGCGCTTTTTAGCAGGTGACAAACGAATTACCTGGTCGCGCATTTGGCCTCTCGTAGTGCTGGGGCATTGGGTAAAACAGCACGATGCACACTAGAAAAAAAATACTCGTTTTCAGCGATTGGTTCTTGCCTGGATACAAGGCCGGCGGCCCTATTCGATCGTTGGCTAATTTGGTGCATAGTCTTGAATTCGATTTTTGGATAGTAACGCGCATTACCGATCACCACAGCACGGAAGCCTACCCGGGCATTGCAGCCGGCGTTTGGACCCAACACCGGGAAAATGTTCAGGTATGCTACATGCATGAAGCAGATGTTACGTCGCCATTCATCAAGCAACTTCTGCAGCAACAGTCCTTCGACTTCATCTACTTCAACTCTCTTTTTTCGCCCACCTTCACCATACAACCGCTGCGCATTGCACGTTCAATGGGACTTGCTGAGCGTTGTGTGTTGGCTCCCCGCGGCATGCTAAAACCCGGCGCTCTTTCCATCAAGGCAAAAAAGAAAAAAGTATTTCTATTGCTTTCGCGATGGCTCGGTTGGTTTAAAAACATTCGCTGGCATGCAACCAACGAGCAGGAAGAGCAAGAAATAAAACACCATTATGGCCGAGCGAGCAACGTATTCATTGCACCCAATCTCGCTTCAGTTATCACAACAGAAGCAGCAACTGCTCTAAAAGAAAGCGGTCAGTTGCGACTGGTAAGCATTGCCCGAATAAGCGCAGAGAAAGGCATTCGCGAAGCGCTTCTGTTTTTAAAATCTGCAGAATTGCAATCCGGCGTTGAATGCATTTTTTATGGAACCCAACAAGACCAGGCATACTTGAATGAATGCAAGGAATTGGCTTCACAAATTGCAGGCGCGCATATTTCATTTCCCGGTGAAATAGCTCCAGAAGAAATCGCGGCGGTGCTCGAACAGGCCCATTTCTTTTACATGGCAACGTGGGGCGAAAACTTTGGGCACGCCATTGCCGAGGCGTTGCAACATGGCAAACCGGTTATAGTGAGCAACCGCACTCCGTGGCGCAATTTGACAAATGCGAGAGCAGGCTGGGATTTGCCATTGGATGCCCAACCCTTTTCTGGTGTGCTGCGTTTATGCCATACTATGCCCCAAGCAGAATATGAGGTATGGAGCAAGGCAGCCCGCGCATTTGGAAGTGCGCATGCCAACGACCCAAAGCACCTGCAAACGTATTATTCCCTTTTCTCATAATATTCACGCATCTTTAACACGTGGCTAACTACCACCGTTGTTACCTTGCAACGCAACTTATTACTGCATGAACATCGTAATCCTCTCCCGTGACCCGAAGCTATACAGCACCCGTCGCCTCGTTGAAGCAGGCGAACAACACGGCCATAACGTGCGTGTGCTCGACCACTTGAAATGCAATCTGGTAATTGAAAAGAAAAAACCCAAAGTCATTTATAAGGGTGAAGAAATAACCAATGTGCATGCAGTGATTCCGCGCATAGGAGCTTCGGTGACGTTCTACGGAACAGCAGTTGTTCGTCAGTTTGAAATGATGCACGTTTTCAGTGTGGTGGAATCGCAAGCCTTGGTGCGCTCGCGCGACAAACTGCGCAGCATGCAAATTCTTTCGCGCGCAGGACTTGGTCTGCCCAAAACAGTTTTCAGCAACTACTCCAAAGACGTCGATAAAATTTTGGCCGAAGTGGGCGGCACTCCTGTCGTGATTAAACTCCTGGAAGGAACACAAGGCTTGGGTGTGGTGCTTGCCGACAACGACAAAGCAGCCATCAGTGTTATGGAAGCCTTCAACGGACTCAAAGCAAGGGTGATCGTTCAGGAGTTCATACGCGAAGCTAAAGGCGCCGACATTCGTGCGTTTGTAATTGACGGACAAGTGGTGGGCGCAATGAAACGACAAGCGAAAGAAGGTGAATTCCGATCGAACCTCCACCGAGGTGGCACCGCTGAAGTTATAACCCTTTCGCGTCAGGAAGAGATTGCTGCCATTAAAGCAGCAAAGGCACTTGGACTCGGAATAGCGGGTGTAGACTTGTTGCAGAGCGATCGCGGACCACTCATCATTGAAGTAAACTCATCGCCCGGACTCGAAGGAATAGAAGGCGCTACGCAAAAAGACATAGCGGGCGAATTCATCAAGTTCATCGAAAAACACGTTGATCACTAGTGCGTGAAAATCGCACGGTCTACCACATAGGTGTCAACCGGATTCACGCATAGCACCGGAATCTGAGCTTCGTTGGTAATTACTTGTTGCTCGTAATTACTGCTGAAGAAACTCATGATGCTGTTGTCGTAGAAATTCATGATACAAACCAAATCGGCGTCGATACCCGCAGCGTACTTCAACAGGTCGCGCACGAAATCGTCCGATTTATTTTCTGTAATTTCTACTTCGTATGGAATTCCTTTTTCTTGCAGATATTCTTTTGCGAAAATGATGTTGCGCTCCAGTTGATTGCGCAAAAATTCGTCGGTTTCGCCCGGTGAAATCAAATGAACCTCAGAGCCGAAATACTTCGCCATATCGGCAACTAAACTCAACTTCTGCTTCGTTTCCTTGTGCAAATCGAGTGGCACCACAAGCTTGCGGTATCCGTGTTCACGAATGTCGCGCTCTTGCACAACAATGAAAGGAACAGAGCTTTCTGTTACAATTTTCAGAGCACGGCTGCCGGTCAGGAATTGCATGCCTCGCATACCGTGCGTTCCCATGATGATGAGGTTTGCCTCGATTTCAACGGCCACTTTGTCGATGTCTTCGAAAACACTTCCTATTCGGGCAATCACTCCAACCTCGACATTATTCTCGCGCTTCACTCGCTCACGCAGTGCTTCGAGCTTTAATCTGGCCTCTGCGATATGCTTCTTGTTATCCACTACGTGCATTACGTGGATTGACGCTTTGATAGTGCTTGCCACCAACAAGGCATGCTCAATTGCTGTGTCGCTAACTTTCGTAAAATCAGTTGGTACAAGTATCTTTTTGTCGTTGTTCATAAGGGATCGGTATACAGGGCAAATGTACACACCTAATGCGCTTGGTTAAAAATCATGATGTAAAATAGTGCATACATCGGGCTATGAAACCCTCCGGATCTTCGGCATGCAGCCAATGACCCGCATGCTCCATACGTTCAAATTGCGCATGCACGGCCAGATTGCGAATAGAATCATAATCACTTTCCGGCACATAATGACTCTTACCCCCGGTGAGAAAAAGCGCCTGCGTATCGATGCGGTCTTCGGGCAAAGCAGCCATGAGCTGTTCGCGTTCGCTGAAGATGACCTCCAAATTGAACCTCCAGTCGAGCACGCCCGGCTCCTTCCAGTAAAGATTCTTCAGCAGAAACTGCAAGGTACCTTGGTCGGAAACATGCCTGGAAAGGCGCGTTTCTGCCTCCTTCCGGGTTGGGCAATTAGCCACATCAACCTCAAACAGCCCTTTGAAAACCTGATCATGATGCGAAGGATACTTCTTAACACCCATATCGGCCACCACCATTCGGTCGATCAGAAAACCATATTGCTGAGCGAAACGCATACTGGTTTTACCGCCCATAGAGTGCCCGATAAGCCGCACATCGCGCAGTCCCAGCTCTGCGATAAGTTC
>CALQJP020000262.1 GCA_943330925.2 Chryseobacterium gleum | reverse complement strand
TTGCCGATCACCGATTGCTCAATCAGTTTGCGCGCGAAAACAACGGCATCATGGTTTACCCAAGTGCGATGCAGGCGCTCGTTGATGAAATCCGCAACAAAAAAGAAATCGTTTCAGTTTCATACGAAAACAAAACACTTGATGAGCTCATCAACTTCCGCTGGTTATGTGCACTCATTCTGATACTTCTCTCCACCGAATGGCTGCTTCGCAAGCGCGCAGGCACTTATTAAAGCAGCAATGAAATCAAAACAAAGTCTACGTGTAGGAGGAGTGCCCGAGCATTTCAATCTTCCCTGGCAGCTCGCTGCTGAGCGTGATGTGTTTTCAAGCAAGGACATTGACCTTTCCTGGACGATGTATGCAGGTGGCACGGGAGCCATGACGCAAGCACTCAGCAATGGTTCGCTCGATGTAGCGGTTCTGTTGACCGAAGGGTTTATTGCTGCAGCCTCTGATGGCCTGCAAGCTCACATAGCAAAAGTGTATATTGAAACACCCTTGGTTTGGGGAATTTATACAGGAGCTAATTCGAACATTGAAAACGCAGACACATTTGCAAATAGGCAAATAGCCATTTCCCGTTTCGGATCAGGATCGCATTTGATGTCGATGATAGATGCATCAGAACGCAACGAGAAAATAGATCCGGCTCAGTTTGAAGTTGTGAACAGCTTGCATGGCGGTGTAAAAGCACTTTGCGACTCGAGCGCAGATATTTTTTACTGGGAGAAATTCATGACTCGTCCGCATGTTTTGAGTGGCGAAGTAAAACTCATAGGAGAGTTCAGCGCACCCTGGAGTAGCTTCTTGATTATAGTTGGCGACGAAGCCATGCGCAACAAACAAGAAGCCGTGAAGCAACTGCTGCAGATCATGAATGGAGAGTGTATTTCTTTCAAACAAGATGTGCATAGTGCAATTCATTTAAGCAAGCGATTCGACATGTCGCTGCCAGAAGCGCATGCCTGGCTTCAAAACACACAATGGAATTACAGCTACGAAGTTTCGAAGCAGATTTTAGAAAATGCCAAAGCGGCATTGGCGTCGGTCAACAAGTGTAACAATCAACTGAATCTTGAGCAATTTTGTGCTCCGTGGATTCAACTCTATTAACATGAAAAAACTTTGGTCAAAAACGTGGTTTAAAGTTGCAAGCGCAATGCTCCTGCTTTGCATTATTTTGTTGTTATCGATGAATAGCATTTTACGCGGAATCGGCAAATGGCTGAACGCAACGGACGCTCCGGAGCAAACGGAAATGTGCTTTGTGCTCGGAGGCAATAGTTATGAGAGAGGCATATCAGCCACAGAACTTTTCAAACAGTTTCCGCAACAAAAATTTATCGCCACAGGAGGTAATTACCCGTACCAGATTTTGTGTTTAGACACCACCATGCTCGAGTGTGAATTGACAAAACACTTCATGCTCAGCCAAGGCGTTCCTGCCGAGCAAGTAGACACACTTTCCTCTGCGCACAGCACCATGGATGAGTCGAACGAAATTTTAACCTGGTGCAAAAGCAACAACGCCAAACACATCACCGTCATTTCGAGTTCATTTCATATGCGCCGTGTGCGTATGGTGTTTGAAGACAAGTTTGAGAAGGCCGGTATCCAAATCAACTTTCACGGCGCAGCACCCATCGAATACAATGATCTGAATTGGTGGAAAAATGAGGAAGGCATGATCATGACCAACAATGAATTGGTTAAGATTTTCTATTACGCGGTGAAGTATTAAGCCCCCTTTTTTCATCCAAAAGAAAAACCTCCCCGTTTTTTTTATCCGGCATTACAATGCGTAAATTTGTAGGTAACTAACTACTTAACCATTGGCAATGCAGATGAACGAAGAAAACAAAGACAATCGGAACACGATTGATCTCGTGCATCGGTTTGAGAAGATGATTTCTCTCAATGACTCCTATTATTTCGATATGGATCAGTTGGAAGAGATTGTGGACTACTACACTGAAAACGGCCAGTTCAAACATGCATTGAAAGTCATTGAGTACGGGTATAATTTGTTTCCTGACAACATGACCCTCATGCTTCGCGAATCTCAGATACTGACAGGCATGGGTAAACTAACCCAAGCACTGAAGCAGCTGAAGCGTTTGGAGCAAATAGAAGCCAATGAAGAAGTGTTGCTTACACTTGCTTCAATCTACAGCCAGCAACGTGAGCACGCCAAATCGATCAAGTTGCTGCAAAAAGCTTTGGCACTCGGTTCAAATGAATTTGCCGATGACATTTACCTTGAGATAGCCTTGGAGTTTGAGAATATGCAACGATTCGACAAAGCACAGGAAACGTTGCAAGAGGCCATTCAACGCAGTCCGCAAAACGAAGTACTGCTCTACGAATTAGCCTATGTATTCGACATGAATGAGAAGAGTGCAGAAGCGATTGAGTTTTACCAGCGATTTTTAGAATCGTTTCCATTTTCATTTCCCGCTTGGTATAACCTGGCAAATGCGTATCAAAAAATTGCACAGTATCAAGACGCGCTGGAGTGCTACGATTATTCACTGGCCATTCAAGAAGATTTCACACCCGCTTACTACAACAAAGCCCATACGCTTTTCAAACTGGAGCGATACCAAGATGCGGTTCAAGTGTTTGAAGAAACGTACGCCTACGAACCGCCACAAGCCCCTGTATACTGTCACATCGGCGAATGCTTCGAAAAACTGAATCAATACGACAAGGCACTTTTTTACTACAGAAAGAGCATTCAGGTTGATGAGTATTATGCCGACTCGTATTTGGGCATCAGCATTACCATGGACTTGATGAATAAGACCATTGATGCCATGCCATTCATCGAGCGAGCGATTGAAATTGAACCTGAAAACCCCGACTACTATTTATTTCAAATCGAGTTTTTGAAGAAGTTGAATCGACTGGACGAAGCCGAGGCTATCGCTGAGTCGATTATGGGTAAGTTTCAGGACAATGAAGACCTGTGGCTCGATTACTCAGATATTTTTTTCCATCGCGGTGAATTTGACCGCGCGCTAAGCATCATCCAAACCGGATGGCAACACTGCCCTCAGAGCAATGATCTCGGATTCAGGCAAGTCGCTTATCTTATGCAGTCGGGTAAAAGTTCCGATGCAGAAGAGTTAATGTTTCGAATGGCCATGCGCCACCCCGAAGGCTTGAACGATTTGGAAGAATACTTTCCGGAAATCAAGCAAAATTTATTGTTTATCGAGTTGCGAAAGCAGTTATCGAAATAACATAACTACGGAGCACTTACCTTGTTAAACCAAGCGACTTATGTAATTCTTTGCATATTTGCACGATTCTATTGAATACTTCATGAACTTCAAACTCAAAAACATACCCGAGCGAACCAAGAAAAATCGCAATTCGGGCTTGACCATGGTAATGGACAAAGGGCTCAGCCTTCGCCAGGCGGAAGACCTTATAGACAGCGCCCACGATCAAGTAGATATTGTAAAACTTGGCTTCGGAACATCAGCCTTTGCGTCGAATGTGAAGGAGAAAGTTGCGCTCTATAAAAAGGCCAATATGCGCGTTTACGTGGGAGGAACCCTTTTCGAAGCGTTCTATGTGCGCGGACAAATAGATGATTATAAAAAGTACGTAGATGGCCTGGGGCTCGACACTGTTGAAATTTCGGATGGCAGCATGAGCATTGCCCACGGAAAGAAGTGCGAGGTCATCAGTGAATTCGCCAAAAACTACAAAGTGCTTTCAGAGGTAGGGTCAAAAGAAGAAGGTATTCTGATTTCTCCGGCACGCTGGATTAAAATGATGCA
>CALQJP020000261.1 GCA_943330925.2 Chryseobacterium gleum | reverse complement strand
CTTCAATGATGGCGACTTGGTAAATTTGATCTATGGTGGAGCGGCTGATCAAGACAGATGAAATTTCGGGACTGTAAAGTTAATCAACCCGAAAGGTTGAACCGGAAAAGTCTGGAAATTTCGAATTCGTTCAGGATTGAAGCTGAGCCTGAATGGAATTGGTAAGTTCCACAAACGCCTCCACGCCCAACTGCTCTGGACGCTTATCCCAAAGTGTGCTTGAGGTATCTACCTTCCCTTGGTTCACGCTTTTCAATGAATTGCGCAGTGTCTTTCTTCTTTGGTTGAAGGCGGTCTTTACAACTTGCTTGAAAAACTTTGGGTCGCAACCCAGTTCATGTCCGAATTTTCTGCGCATGCGTATAACACCACTCTTCACTTTCGGTGGTGGAATGAATTCGTCTTCATTCACCGTAAACAAATATTCAATGTCGTAATACGCTTGGGCTAAAACAGAGATAATTCCATAATCCTTGTTGCCCGGCCCGCTCGCGAAACGTTGCGCTACTTCGCGCTGAAACATGCCCACCAACTCAGGCACCTGATCCATGTGGTCGAGTACCTTGAAAACGATTTGCGATGAAATGTTATAGGGGAAATTGCCTACTACTGCCAACGGCTCGTTGAACATCGTATGGAGTGGCATGTGCAAAAAATCCGCTTCATGGATGCGTCCGCGGAGTTCACCAAAATGAATATTAAGATAGTCAACGCTTTCGCGATCAATCTCAACTACATGCGTTTCGAACTCTTTGCGCAACAACAAATACTTGGTTAGAGCTCCCATTCCGGGGCCTATTTCCAACACTTTTTTATATCCACCGTGAATGGTTATTGCCTCGGCAATATGCTGGCAGATTTCGGGGTTCTTAAGGAAATGCTGCCCGAGGGCCTTTTTGGGTTTTACACTCATGAGTTGGAAAGTGCGCGAAAGATATAGCCTCCGCGCGACAATTGTTCCAAACTGCCTTCCAGGGCATAGAGCATGTTGCGTCGTGCCTTTATGCTGTCGTGAAATACGACGATGCTGCCGGGCGATACATTGCGCACTACATTTTCAAGACATGCTTCTGGCGTGTTGGCTGCATCGAAGTCAGCACTAAGAACATCCCACATCACGAGTGTAAACTGATTTTTCAACGCGCTTACCTGCGCCGGAGTAATGCGTCCATACGGTGGACGAAAAAGCCTTGAATCAATAGTGCGTTTGGCTTGCACCACATTGCGCAAGTACTCTATGTGGGGTGTCTTCCAACCGTCGGGGTGATCATAGGTATGGTTGCCAACGGCATGACCATCGGCCACAATCCGCTGCATGATTTCAGGATGTGCCTCGGCATTTTTACCTAAGCAGAAAAACGTTGCTTTTGCATTGAAGCGTGACAGAACATTGAGAGCCTCTTCAGTAACCTCGGGTGTGGGGCCGTCGTCGAACGTGAAATACACTTCCTGTTGTGCGCCTGCCACATGCCACAAAAGATCCTTGGCAAGCGGCTTCAACAATGCTGGTGTTTTAACGAGATACATCAGTCGAGCGGATGGGCAAGAACACAAGAAGTTTTTCCCCCAATCACTTTTCCTTCAGTATCGTATGCTTCAAACATCACCACGTAAATGCCAATGGGAGCTTTGGTTCCGTCGTCATCTATGCCATCCCACGATATGCGCGCTTCATTGCCCAGCAACATGTTTTGCATGAGGTGACGAACGGGATGGCCGCTGCTATTGTATATGTGGATATTGCCTACGAAACCTGCTTCCTCTAGGAGTATCGAGAACGTAACGACGTCGTTATAGCCATCGTTGTCGGGCGAGAATACTTCAGGGTCCACCGAGATTTCGGTTGTGCTCGCTCCGCTGAGTACCGCTTGAGAGTTGAGGATTCCGGGTGTTGCGAAGCCTGCGCTTTCTGCCGCGCTGTGCCAGTTGGTTGCGTCATCAGAAGGGCGGTTGTAATCGATACGCTCGAGCGAAACTCCATCGGTTGTGTTGAGCAACGGGAAGTGAAAGTCGCTGTTGTATGCAACCTCGTCGGCCACTTCACCATTGGGTAAAACAAGGAATACAACATCATCGGAAGAGAAGTCGGACATGCCTTCCACTTTCCAAACCGCATTTCTATTGGTGTTGTTGTAGAGCGAAGGCAACTCTCTGCCATCGCGTGCAAGAACCAAAAAGGAACCGGGCATGAGGAGCAAGTTTCGCTCTGTGATGAAGTCGGGGGTATTCATTTCACCACTCGTTGCATCGGCAAGTGCGCAGCTATCCAATGAAACAGCATGATTCGAACGGTTGTAGATTTCGATAAAATCGCTACCACCATCAAATGGGTCATACAGAATTTCATTGATGACAAGATCGCCCTCAACAGGTGTTTGCGGCAGAGCGAATGAACCGTTGATGTTCATCGCAACATTGCTCCAGCAGTCAGCAATGCCAAGCAAGTTGAAGGAGTAGATAGTATTTGCAGTCATCGCACCGTATGTCAGGACAAGTTCGTTGTGCTCATCACCCATCAGATGCGCCGCTGTGGCATCTACCACATTTCCATTTACCGTCCATTGCATGATATTCAAACCCGGTTGCTGAAGCGGTTCATTAAATACAAGTGTGATGGAGTTCTCTGGTTCTGCCAGTACATACAGCAGCGCAGGTGCAACACCATCCGTGCTTCTATCGAGCACACTGTTTTTTCTACCTGCAGTGCTCCCCTGCGGACGCACGCACGCACGCCAGTTGTCGTAACTGTTGCACGGATCATCCGGATTCACGCGTTCCATCGACCAACCACCCGCTTCTTTTTCTGCGTCGTTGTAATAGGCTTTCGTGTAACGAATGGTCTCCAGGGTGTCGTTATCGATAATCAAATGAATCGCAGTTCCATCTTCTGTAAGCAATGGAAATCCATCCATGTAGGCCACATTCGGATATGCAAAAAACTGCTCCGGGTCGCTGTCTGTGTCGGTGATGATGATAAATGAATCGGGCTGCAACAACACCTGCGTTTCAAAGAAGCCGTTGTTCACTTTCAACCGGGTTAAATCGATCAGGTGACTTGTTCGGTTGTAGATCTCAATAAAATCGTCCGATGGACTTGCGGTTTGGTCGCCGTCGCTTCCGTCAGCCATGATTTCATTGATGATAATGTCACCTGCAATCGGAATCAATCCACGGATGAAATTGAGCGTTGAAGCGGTGCATGCATTGCCGTTGCAATCGGTGAGACCGATAAGTGATAAGGTATAAGTCAACTCTGCTACCAACGGAGTACTCGTGGAAAGCGTCAGTATATCACGGTCAATATTCCATGTAGGGTTAATTGCAATCACGCCGTTGCCCAAAGCACCATTCAAGTTTGAAACGCTCAATGTGTCCATCGACATGTTGAAAGCGATGAATAGGGTGGAGTCATTCAGTACGCCGTATTCTACAATACCCGGCGAGCCGATAGACGCTATGCTGAAAACAGAATTTTCTGCACCGGGCGTGCTGCCTATCGACGCATTGCTTGCTCTCCAGTTATAGCGACCGCTGCATTCAGCCAGCGGATTGATGCGCTCCAGTGACCAACCACCTTCGGTTTTCGTGTCGTCGCGATACCATTGCACGGTGTATTGCAATTGATCAAGCAATACATCCGCATTGTACAAGTTGAGTGTTGTTCCGCTGTTGGTGAGGCCGGGGAAGCTTTCCATAAATACAGCAGGTATAGATGCGTCGAATGCAGTGCTGTTTTCAGTGTCGGCTATTATTAAAAATGAAGCAGGTGCTAGTGTGACCTGCGAAGTGAAAAATCCACCGTTTACGTG
>CALQJP020000260.1 GCA_943330925.2 Chryseobacterium gleum | reverse complement strand
AACATCTTCCTTCGGCTGCTAAGCAACATGCTGTTTGCATTGCGCTGGGTAATCATGGTGTTCGTTTTCGGACTCTTGTGTTACGCGATTTTCGCCTCTGTAAGCGCCATCATTCCTGTGTCGGCTGAGGTTGTGACGGACGAAAATCAGCCTGCTTATGAAGTCTACTTGCTTAAATCAGGACCGCACACCGATTTCCTGGTGCAGGTGAAAACGGATGTGCACAACTGGAGTATCGATTTTCCCTATGCCAACAATGCTAACCCCGATACTTCCCTTACTTGGCTTGCCATTGGTTGGGGCGATAAGAATTTTTACATGAATACGCCCACCTGGGCCGACCTTACAGTGTTTACGGCAGTGGCAGCAGCAACGGGGTTAGGTACAGCGGGCATTCACGCGTCATACTATTACGAGCTACCAACCGACAGGCCCATCATTCGGCTGCAGTTCACACGCAATCAATACATGCGTTTGTGCGACTACATCCGACGATCCTTAATCGCCGATGAAAAAGGAAAGCGTATTATGCTGCAACCACTCCTTGCCGGTGTCAATTTTGATCACGATCGATACTACGATGCTCATGGACGATATAGTATGATACACACATGCAATACTTGGGTCAATAATGGGTTAAAGGCATCAGGTCAGCGGGCGTGTCTGTGGACCGGTTTTGCAGAAGGTATATTCTATCAACATGGTCAATAAAGTTTGTTCCTTTTTATTGCTGCTATTGCCGATGGCAGTTGGCGCTCAACAACGATTTCTGGTTTTCTCAAATGGCTATCGTGGATTGCATCTCGATTCAATTACAACCAGCAACGAGATTTATACTGTATCTCCTGCGGGAGGTATGTCGCCTGCAGGTTATTGGTTTGACATCGATGATACGCTCATTGCCCGCTTTCAACCGGTAACACCGCTCTACATCGACGGACATCACCCGGTAGCTACTTCGATGCACCGCACCAAGGGCCGTAGTATTTGGTCGTGGACGGTTACTCGTTTCGGTTGGGTGGGCCGCAGCAATTGGGGCTTCAACGACGAACCAAACGAAGAGGGGTTTCGAACTCGTTTTGAAAATGGAAAACGCTGCGGAGAGCGATTTCTTCAAGGCTATCAACCGCAAAAGCATGTGCCCGATACGCTCGACATGGTGTGCCACAGCATGGGGTATTCGTATGCTCTTGGGTTCATTGACGCGGTAGAGCCGTACATGGCTTTGGGTAAAATTCTCATACTTGCCCCGGAAAGCCCCGGAGTAGGAGGTATGGACTGGAATAAGTTTCAAGAGGTTTGGCAATACGGCAGCGACCGATTTGAAAGAGGAGCCGATGTAACCTGCCGACAAGACGGCATTGCACCTCAATGCGCAGTGAATGGGCTCGACAATCTTCTACCGGAAAAAGGTGGTCGTTTGTTCATCCCCAAGGGCGCCCGAAAGGGTTTTATTCGTAGCCATCACCTGAGTTATTGGGATTGGTTTTACTGGATTAAAAAGGGGGATCGTGGATGGTTTGGCCGATAATACCCATGCAGGGTTAATTTCGCATTCACATGGATTTTGCTCAATACTTCAAAGGAGATAGTGATGCCGTTTCAGCAGAGCTCAATGCTTTATTGGAGCAATTGAAAACCATTCAGGTGAAGAAAGGGGAGGCGTTGCAGCAGAAGGGCGATCATGCGAAGCACGCCTATTTCGTAACACGAGGACTTCTGCGCAGTTTTACAATCGATAACAAGGGAAAGGAACACATCTTCATGTTCGCTCCCGAAGGATGGATTATCTCCGACATACAGTCAACCGCAATGCAGTCGCCGGCTGTGCTTTCCATCGATGCACTGGAAGACTCTGAAGTACAGGTCATACGGTCTGATATCTTTGAACAGCTCATTAACATCCACATGGGCAGCCATCCCGACTTTGCCCGGTTGGAGTTGAATCGTTTACTGCGACGCATGGCAGTGTTGCAAAAGCGCGTGCTTTTGTTGATGAGCGCTACGGCAACCGAACGCTATCAGGAATTCATTGCCACTTATCCCAACTTGCAACAACGCGTTTCCCAGCGTCATATCGCTTCTTATCTGGGAATTACCCCCGAGGCACTTAGCCGTTTGCGAGTCGAACTAATTAGAACACAACGCAAAGTATAGTTTTTGAGCACAATGGTGCGCTGTAAGGCGAAAAGGCTATATTTGCGACTCAAATCAAACCACTGACCTATGTGGAAAGAGACCGACAATAAACTGGTACGTGAATTTCGCTTCAAGGATTTCCAGGAGGCGTTTACCTTCATGACCCGCGTGGCCTTCATTAGCGAGAAGATGGGACACCATCCTGCCTGGTTCAACGTATACAATTATGTACGGGTGGAATTGAGCACGCACGATGCCGGTGATATTATTACGGACCGCGACCGCAAGCTGGCTATGGCTATTGACGAGATTTTGCAATAAACAAGGAAACAGAAAACCACTTTAAAAGACCCGCGAAAACGATTTGCGGATTGTCTTTAATCGAAAATTACCAATTGATGGAAACCATGGAAAAGGCTGCAGTTAACGTTACTGAAGCCTCTGTCACCGGTCGTATGTCGACCTTCAACCACGAACAGCTTGTATTCTGCCAGGACAACGACACAGGACTTCGTTCAATCATTGCAATTCACAATACAACCCTTGGCCCTGCAGTAGGAGGTACACGCATGTGGGCCTATGGCACCGAAGAAGAAGCCATCACAGATGCTCTTCGTCTTTCACGGGGTATGACCTATAAAAATGCACTCGCCGGTTTGAACATCGGCGGCGGTAAAGCCGTCATTATCGGCGATGCCCGCAAGCAGAAGAGTGAAGCGCTCATGCGTCGATTCGGAAAGTTTGTAAATAGTTGCGGTGGAAAGTACATTACCGCTGAAGACGTGGGTATTTCAACGCGCGACATGGAATATGTGCGCCTCGAAACCAAGCACGTTGTAGGCCTTCCCGAATACCTCGGTGGTAGTGGCGATCCCAGCCCGGTGACCGCTTATGGTGTTTACATGGGAATGAAGGCGAGCCAAAAGGAATTGAGCGGCAACGATTCACTTTCCGGAAAGAAAGTAGTTGTGCAGGGAGTAGGACACGTGGGTGAATATCTCGTTGAACACCTTGTGAAAGAAGGCGCAGATGTTACCATTTGCGATATCTACGAAGACCGCGTGAATGCAGTGGTGAAGAAATATGGCGTGAAGGCAGTCGACGCGAAGGATGTGTACGATGTTCCTATGGACATATACAGCCCCTGTGCGTTGGGAGCTACCATCAACGACGAAACCCTCGACCGTCTGAAATGCAGCATCGTTTGCGGTGCAGCTAACAACCAGTTGAAGGATGAAAAAGTGCACGGACAAGAAGTGCTCAAGCGCGGCATTTTGTATGCCCCCGATTACTTGGTGAATGCCGGAGGTATCATCAATTGCTACTGGGAAATTGTAGGCTACAACCGCAACGCAGCGTTGGCGCAAGCAGAAGGTATCTACCAAACAGCACTGAATATTTTCGATATATCAAAAACGAATTCAATACCAACTTACTTAGCGGCCAACCAACTGGCGGAAGCTCGTATAGCTTCGATTGCCAAGATCAAGGCAACCATGTAAGACCAACTTTAAACTGATAAAACTACCCATGCTCAACCGACGACAGATTCGAATCAAGACGATGCAGATCATCTTCGCTTATTACAGTGAAGACAAGCCTGATGTAGTGAAGTATGAAAAAATACTGTTCGAAAGTTTTAACCGATTCCGTGATTTATACATTGCCATTTT
>CALQJP020000259.1 GCA_943330925.2 Chryseobacterium gleum | reverse complement strand
ATCAGCAGCCAGCATCTGCTGGTATTCTGCGATGGTTTGCGCAACCAAAGTCGCCGCGTCCTTATAGCTCATGCCCAAGGCAGCAGAAACGTAATTGGTGAGCAATCCATCGTTGTATTTAAGGCTCGGATTGAACCCAATCGATTTCGATGGAGGCTGAATAACATGCGAAATAACATTCAATCTGGCCGAGCGATAGTTGGCTACCATTCCGCCGAATTCAGGCAGAATAACGCAATCGTGATCGTAGAGCAGGTCGGTAATGAACGGGTCTAAACGCATGACGCAAATATAGAACATCCTTCACCTTCATTTGCCCCAACGATTATTGGCTCAAATCATCCAAAAAATCGAGGTATCGTTCGGCCTTAGTATTCATCGAGAGTACATCAGAGGCCAACATTGCCAGTGTTTGACGGCGATTAGGCTGTTCAATTAACTTGATATACCAGGCTTCAACAGCTACCCAGTCTATTGGCGAATCATTGTTTTCCACGTTAAATAGATATGGCAGAAAACGATTATCCGCACTTACATCCGTGTCGAAATAACCAATAATCATGGGCAACCCTAACATGAGACACTCACGCACCTTCAGCGGAGACGCCTCTTTCATTGACTTCCTGTAAAGCGCGAGTGTGCCTGCAGCAATATGACAATGATTCAATAATTCGCTGATCTCTTGCTTTGTCTTTTTGCCCAGCCATTCTACCCTGTGGTTGTGGGGGGATGACCATGTAAAGGAAGTTGGCTGGTCAATACCTATAATTTGTATTACGACTCTTTTTGATAAAGCAGGATTCAGCATTAATCCGGCTAATAAGCGCTCATAACCGTGCCAGATAGCCTCAGATCCGATAAGCATGGTTACCACCAACTCCTCCTCTAAGAGCGGTGCCGACAGGTTGAAATGAGTGAGTTTTTCGGCTCCGTTAGCTATTGTTACAGCTCTGTAATGCTTTTGCCTGTTGCACTCATAGTGTCGAATTTCATCGCTGACACAAATACCCCCGAGTACGTGAGACAAAATAGCGGGCCCTAAACGCGACTCCGCAGTTGATTTCATGATACGGGTTTGAGCAGCGTACTTCCAATAGCTCCAACCCCAAGAAAAAGGTTGTCGATTAAAATGCTCGCGTTGCATGAGGAGCATTTCCGCCTGCTCTATCGTGTTGTGTTCGAAGATGATTTGACGACCATATCGTTCGACCAAGTTTAATAGACCTTGTGATGCGAGTGGATATCTGAAAAGAACCAGATCATTCGGGTTGAGTGACTCAAAAAAACGATGAGCTTCTTGCAGATAGTCCGCCTTAGGAACCGTTCTAATTTCGAGAAATGCCGGCAGGGCATCCGGTTTAAGTTGGTCGCTGATGGCCACAAGCAAGACCTCGCGCCCGCTGCCTCTCATAGCATCGGCCATGGCAAATGTCTTCTGGGCCACACCCGTGTCTGGCTTGAGCAAGTAATTACCGAGATGTAATATGTAGATTTTCTTCAATGCCGAATGTCCTTCAAAATCGAAACAATAATAAGCCGCGGGGAGGAAACGAGCAGTAAATTTGCCGCTCAAAATACGTGGTATGGAAAATTTCGATGTTGTCATTATCGGTTCAGGTCCCGGAGGTTATGTAGCAGCCATACGTTGCGCACAGCTAGGCATGAAAACCGCATTGGTTGAACGCTACAACACATTGGGGGGCACATGCCTGAATGTTGGATGCATTCCGAGCAAGGCATTGCTCGATTCATCAGAGCATTTTCACAATGCGATGCACACCTTTACGGAGCATGGCATCGACTTGAAAAGCGAGCCCAAAGTGAATCTCAAGCAGATGATCAAGCGCAAGCAGGATGTTGTTACCCAAACGGTAGGCGGCATCAATTTCTTGATGAAGAAAAACAAGATTTCTGTTTTTCATGGCCATGGTTCGTTTGAGAATAAAAACACGATTAACGTGTTGCACGACGATGGTAAAACAACGACACTCGAAACGAAAAACGCCATCATTGCAACGGGCTCTAAACCCGCATCGCTGCCGTTTATCAATATCGACAAGAAACGAATCATCACCAGCACCGAAGCGCTTGAAATGACGGAAGTTCCAAAGCACCTCATCATTATCGGCGGTGGAGTTATCGGGCTCGAGCTGGGCAGTGTGTATGGTCGATTGGGGGCAAAAGTGAGCGTGGTGGAATACATGGATAGCATCATTCCCACCATGGACCGCACGATGGGCAAGGAACTCCAGAAGTCGCTGAAGAAAAGCAACTTCGAATTTTACCTTTCGCACAAAGTGAAGGAAGTGACGGCAAAAGGGAAAAGCGTCACGGTGAAAGCCGATGATTCCAAAGGAACAGAACTCGTACTCGAAGGCGACTATGTTTTGGTGGCCGTGGGTCGCAAACCATACACAGAAAACCTTGGCCTCGAAAAGGCAGGCATTCAAGCCGATGAGCGCGGTCGTGTAGCGGTTGATGGCCACTTACAAACCAATGTGACAGGCATTTACGCTATTGGCGACGTGGTGCGAGGCGCTATGTTGGCGCACAAAGCAGAGGAGGAAGGCGTGTTTGTAGCAGAGACCATAGCCGGCCAAAAGCCGCACATCAACTACAACCTCATACCCGGCGTAGTCTATACGTGGCCGGAAGTAGCTTCTGTTGGACAAACAGAAGAGCAATTGAAAGAGTCAGGCGTGGCATATAAAGTCGGAAGTTTTCCATTCAAGGCAAGCGGCCGAGCCAGAGCGAGCATGGACCTCGACGGTGTTATCAAAGTATTGGCGCATCAAGAAACGGATGAAATTTTGGGTGTGCACATGATCGGGCCACGAGCAGCCGACTTGATAGCAGAAGCCGTGGTAGCTATGGAGTTCCGCGCCAGTGCCGAAGACATTGGCCGAATAAGTCATGCACATCCAACCTATACCGAGAGTTTCAAAGAAGCCGCACTCGATGCGACCGGCAAACGAGCGTTGCATATCTAATGAACCTCTCAACATAATTCTTGTTTAGAGACATCAGTAAAACCTAAAGAAAAAATAAAATGGCATCATTAGTAGGAAAAAAAGCCCCGTCATTCAAGGCCAGGGCAGTAATCAACGGCACTACCGTAACAAACGATTTTTCATTGGAACAATACATTGGCAAAAAACCGGTGGTATTATTCTTCTATCCCAAAGACTTCACCTTTGTATGCCCGACAGAACTTCATGCCTTTCAAGAGAAGTTGGCTGAATTCGAAAGTCGCGGTGTTCAGCTTATTGCCTGCTCTACCGACACAGAAGATTCACACTGGGGCTGGCTTCAATTGCCGAAAGAACACGGAGGAATTAAAGGCATTACATATCCCATCATAGCGGACACCACCAAGACCATTGCTGATGCATTTGGTACCTTGTGGGGCGAATACACTTACGACGAGGAAGGCAACCTTGTGGCCAATGGCCCGATGATTTCATTCCGTGGATTGTTCCTCATTGACAAAAAGGGAATCATTCAGCACATGCTCATCAATAATTTACCTCTTGGTCGCAATGTTGATGAAGCGTTGCGTATGGTAGACGCCTTGCAGTTCTTCGAAGAGAATGGAGAAGTTTGTCCGGCCAACTGGACCAAAGGAAAAAGCGGCTTGGCCGAGACTCACGAAGGAGTTGCGGATTACCTCAGCAAACACTGATTTTGAATATACTTCATGAAATCGGCCCCTTAGCGGGCCGATTTTTTTTGAAATCAATCTTTACCGGTAGGTTAATTGTAGACTTATTGGTAGTACAAATTCACCGAACATTTAGTATGTTCGCGCCTCGATT
>CALQJP020000258.1 GCA_943330925.2 Chryseobacterium gleum | reverse complement strand
GACTCAATATCGTATGTCACAACACCAGCAACAGTAGGGTCAGGCACGTTGATGGTGCCGTTGTCGGCCACAATCACAGCTGGTTGATTGGTGCCACCAATCGAATAAACCACCGAATAACTTCCCGGGTCACTGTGATTTATAGTCAGTTCCAGTAGGTCGCCCAAGCATAGCGGGCCTTCAGGGTCAAAAACGGAAGTAACCAGAGGTCGAGCAGTAATCGTTTCGCTTTGAGGCACGGTTGCTGGCGCAGAAATACATCCGCTGGCATCGCGAACCTGCACTACAGTTACCGTTGTATTCGCCGTAATGGGAATGATGTAGTTGTAAGGATCTGCAATGTCTACGAAGTTGGGTGCTCCACCAACAGGGTTTGTTGTCCAAACATCAAATGGTGCCTGCCCTGCTGTGAAGTCAATCGTTACGGTGGCATTGTCGTTTTCGCAAACGGTAGCTGGTGCGCTGAGTGTGAATTCAGGCCCTGCCGTTTCGGTAATGGAAACACTGGCTGTTTCTGTGCAGCCGTAGGTAAGATCGTTGACGGTTACGGTGTATGTCACGCCCGCCGCACTTCCCTGCAGTCCGCTTTGGTCTTGTTGTCCGTTTACGATACCCGCACCACCTGCACCGGCCACCCAGTTGTAGGTCAGGTTTGTTGAGTTGGTTCCCAGCGGGGTGAGATCAATTGAGCCGAGCGCTCCGCACGACTCATTCACTGCATCCAGTTGCAGTCGGTGCAAGGAGACGTCCACGGTTACGAAGTCTTCACTTTGACAGCTACCCGTGTTCAGTGGGGTGCTCACACGGTAGGTGGTTGTGCTGTCGGGAGAAACGTTTTGTGTCGCTACGTTTTGTGTCAATGCGGGTGTAGCATCGCCGCCGGGCTGCACGCTCCATGTATACTGATTGGAAGCTCCGGCGCCCTGGGCTTGGAGGGTGTAAACATCGCCAGTACAAATAACATCGGGTGCTGAGGTGATTGCTATGTTGGGCAAAATCGAAATTTCGATTTCAATATCATCGTCGTCTGCAATCGGGCAGGCGTCATCTTGCGCATGAAGCGTAAGCGTGTAAGGTGTTGCGCTCGCCATTGCTGCTGTGGTTTGCAACTCGAAGTTTGCGATGCCCGGCGCCAGGCTGGACTGTGTCATGGTAAGAGCGGCCAGGCCTGGAGCCGGCGGATTGAATGCATAGGTGATGGTGATGTTGCGTGAAAGATTAACGTTCGACGCCTGAACCGTGAAGGAGAGAAGGTTGCCGGCACATACTTCAACAAGATCGTTGGCGGCTCCGGGATTGTCGGTGTAAGTTACATCGGTGCCAACTACCGTAACAGGCACTGGGTCGAAGGCCGTGTCGGTGAGTGAGCAATCGCGCACGGCCAGTGTCAGGTTATAGCGCACGGTTCCAATATAGGTTCCACCGGCAGTGAGTTCAATATCTACCGGCACGATATACACCAGCGTCGGTGAGTTGAGGGGCAAGGCAGGAGGTGTCCAGCTCAGAAGTCCGGTTGCAGGGTTGAGTGTAAGTCCTGCGGGAATAGAAAAGCCGGCAATAGCTACCGGAGCATTGGCAGTTGCTCCGCTCGTATAAGCCAAGCCGAAGGCATACGTAGCAGTAACACCTGCTGGCAAACTGATCTGGATGTCGTGTTGTTCGGCGGTAGCAGGCTGCGCGCAGAAGTAAGAAATATATCCGCCGTCAACGTCGGGCAGAATGTCAACCAAGCCGCAGGTAGCCGCAGCTGTATTGATTTCCGAGGAAATGTAGGCGTCTTGCAGAAACACAGGAGTAGCATTTTCGAAATAAAAACTCCAGTCTAATCCAGAGTATGAGGCAGTCCAAGTGCAACCTGAGGTAAGTGTAACTTGAGTTTCGTATGTGATTTTTTTAACGCCCAGGTTTGCACTTGCAGCATTGTTGCAAGAGCTGTTGGTTAATTCAGTAGGGCATAAGTCCGAGATTTCAGTCATGCTTGTGCTGTCGGCATAAGCAGAGAAGGAGTTGTATGTAGGCCCGGTGCAAGAAGCATCCGGAAAGAAAACAATGTCGACCGTTTGCGGAAACGCCGAAGTGCTCGAGGCAAGTCCGAAGCAGTCCACATACATATTCAGCGCAATGTTGTATTGGTCGCCACCCAAACACTCCCATGTGATGTTGCCCCCCAGAGTAGTTTGAGCACGGGTCGTTGATGCCTGCAGAGCAAAGAACATGGCTACTGCACAAATGAGTAAATGCTTTACCATTCGGAAGTCGGGTGATTGTGATTTTATTGGACTACTTACCATGTCAAGGTTAGTGCATTATCGGGGCAAATACTACGTGTCGGCAAGGCATTATTAACAGTCTTCAATGAAATACTCTTTCTAGTTGAAGTTCTGTCGGGCCGTGAAAATAATCGGTTTCTTCTTACGCTTGAGGAGAATTCGGTTATTCTTTGCCTAATCCTAATATTCAGACTACGAAAACACCGAAAAGATTGCATCATAGAAAAAGAAAAGCCGCCCATGGGGCGGCCTCTCAAGAAGGGTGCTTACGTTAAAACTTAACGAAACGTTTGCTTAACGTGGTTGTGTTGTATTCCAGCTGAATAAAATACGAGCCCGCTGCAAGTGTTTCGAGCGGAAGTTGTATGTCGCCGGTGAAAGGCAATTGGTTGGCAAACACCACACGGCCGTTTGCATCCCGAATGCTCCAGCCGTTTCCAGGAATGGAAGAGCGAATAGTGAGCACGTCGCCCGCAGGATTCGGAAACACATCGAACGACGCAGTGGGGTTTTCAACCGAGAGGGTATAAATGGCGTCAACCGTTTGCGATTGCGTATCGGTACAACCGTCAATCGTGGTGCTCAATGCAACGGTGAGTTGCGGCGTAATCGAAAGGAAATCGTAGGTGTAGCTGTGCACGGGCGACTGGTCCTGGCTTGACTGTCCATCACCGAAATCCCAGCTATAGGTTCCGGCATCTCCCGTATTGGCAAACGAAACCTCGGTGCTGCCATCGCCGAATTCAACGGGGTTAGGCATTGTAAAGGAAGCAACTACTTCGTTTGAAATATCGAGCAGGTAGCGTGGTAGGAATTTGTAACCTGCGGTAAAGGGTGAAGACTCATCCATTTGTGCGCCGATACCAACTGCCGTGAAATGTCCTTCGAATGGAGACAGGTTGAAAATGTCGCAGTTGAAATCGATGCGCATCACGTGTTGGTTTGTGCCATCGGTCACATCAACATCAAAACCGCCTGCGAAAAATCCTGTTCCAAATTGACCCCACTGGCCTTCGTCGACCAATGTTATGCACTCCAGTTTTACCATATGGCTCTCGTTCTCTTCGCCAAGCGTGGTCACCGTTTGAGGTGTTTCCAGTGCATTGCCCGCGTTTACAAACACGATAGAGCTTGCTAGAAACTGCGCCATTCCATTGAACTGGCTTATTTGTCCCTCAACAAGAATGCTGTCGCCTTCTGCAGGGCTGTAGCCTAAATTATTGCTGGCCGAGAAAATGGCAATGCCACCTGTAACGTCGATGAGCGTAAACTCCAATCCGGAAGGATTGAAATTAACTCCATGAACAATTCCGCCGAGTGTTCCGAATTCATTCAACAGCGTTAGAGCGCCCTGTGAATTCTCCGCGCGCGCTTCACCAATGGTGTATGGAGGGTAGCTTTGGTCGTTGTCTTGAATGCTGATGGTGATAAATTCATTCACGAAAATGGCATCGCCATTCGCATCGATAATCGTAAGGGTGATGGTCTCAAACAATTCTTGGATTTCGTCATCTACGATTTCCAGCATGAATGAAGCTTGCGAATTGCTACCGTCGAAAGTGAACTGAATGGG
>CALQJP020000257.1 GCA_943330925.2 Chryseobacterium gleum | reverse complement strand
GCATTGGTCAGGAACATCTCATCGGCAGCCAGCAGGTTGTGCGGATTGAGGGTGCATTCGTACACCTTGATTTTGTTTTCCAGCGCGAGGTTGATGATGTTCATGCGCATAGTGCCTGCAACAGGGCCATCTTCGAGCGTGGGGGTATACAGCACACCGTTCGATACAATAAACAAATTGCTCGAGTTCGACTCGATGATCGACAATTTGTTGTTCTGAATAAGCGCCTCATCCAACCCTTTGTCGCGGGCATGAATGGCGGCTTGCACGTAGAGCTGGCAATTGAGTGTTTTAAAAACCGAAAGCTTGTTGACTTCCTTCTTGAAGTCCATGAAAATGTCAACTTGCCTGCCTGTGCTATTGAGCACAAACTCATTGTCGGGCAGCGGTTCTGCCTCGATGAAATAGGTCATTTCATCTTGCTTGGGCAAATAGAAACCGGTGGACTTTCGGTAGAAGGTAATGCGCATGCGGCCGCCGGCATGAATGTCGTTGCGTTGCAACAACTCCTGAATTTGCGAGCGAAGGTTTTCGAATGAGAAATCTTCAGTGGGTTGAATCTTAAGAGCTGCAGCCGTCGCTTTTATGCGGGCATAGTGGCTCTCGAGATAAAGCGCTTTTCCATTCACAATGCGCATGCTTTCAAAGAATCCATCCGCAAAACGAAACGCACGATTGTCTTTTGCAATCGTGGCAGATGCATCGCTTAAAAATTCCCCTTTGTGAAAGACGTAGCTCATCGGGTTGGTATTATTCGAGTGTACGAATAACGTCCAGTAAATCGCTGTTGGTAGGTATGAGTATGCCTCTTACACCAACTTGCTGCGCACATTGCACATCGCGTTCACGGTCTCCCACCATAACACTTGTGGCTGGGTCGATGTGGTAGCGAGCCAATGCACGTTCCATTAACAGACGCTCCGGTTTTCTCGTCAGTGAATTTCCGAATTCGGGGTGATGCGCTGAGTAGAAGATCCTTTTGATTTCAACACCCGACTCTTGACAAGTGCGATGCAGCATTTCGTGTATTTCAGCCACGGTTTCATGCGTGTACAGTCCTTTTGCAATACCTCCCTGATTGGTAATAACAACGATGATATAGCCTTTTGATTGAGCCAATACCAGCGCTTCAATCACGGTTGGAAGAATGATGAATTCTTCGAGGCTCATGGTATAGTCGCCGGGATCGTGGTTGATGACCCCATCGCGATCGAGGAAGAGTGCCTTGTGTTTCATTTTTGTTACGCCTTTCCTGTTTTTGTTCGAACGGTGAGCCATGCTATGAGAAGAGCAGTCAACATCAGAAAAGCTGCTGTGACAAAGGCAGCCCCCGGGAAGTAATGATTTCCGGGTTGTGTGAAATGACTGAAGATGCCCGCCATGAGCAAAGGGCCTATGATCGACGTAATGCTTTGAACACTTGTGATAAGTCCCTGCAGCTCTCCTTGAGCGTTTGAAGGAACCGACTCGGTCATGAGCGATTGAATAGCGGGGCCGTTGATGCCACCGAGGCAATAAGGAAGAATAGCGGCCATCATCCAGGCACCCGTTGGAGCCAATCCGAAGCCAGCCATGCCGATGGTGTAGAGCGAAAGTCCCACAAGCATTGCGTTGGAATTGCCGATGCGGCTATTCACTACTCGCACCAGCACTCCTTGTACGAATGCTACGATAATGCCCACTGTCATGATGGAAATGCCAATGGCCTTTTCTTCCCAACCAAATTTGAGCATGGTGTAGTATTGCCAGTTGGTCATTACGGCCTGCGCTCCGAGATACAGCAGAAAGAAAACGGCCAGGTAGCCGAGAATACTCTTGTGCTTGGCGATATTGATGAACGCGCCAATGGGGTTTGCTCTTCTCCAGTCGAAGGGGCGGCGGCGATCGGTTGGCAGCGACTCCGGCAAAATGAAATAGCCGTAGAGCCAATTGAGCAGCGACAGCACAGCACACGCAATGAAGGGCACTCTCACGCCCCATTGAGCCAATAGACCACCCACGCCGGGGCCAATGATGAAGCCCAAACCGAAGGCGGCGCCGAGCATACCGAAATGTTTTGAACGATTGTCGTCGGTGCTTATGTCGGCTATGTAGGCTGAAGCAGTGGTGTAGCTTGCTCCCATAATTCCTGCGAGGATTCGTCCGGCAAACAGCCAGCTCAATGTTGGGGCAAACGCCAGGAGCAGGAAATCGATACCGAAGCCGAAAAGGGAAAGCAACAACACCGGTCTGCGCCCATAACGGTCGCTCAGACTACCCAAAATGGGCGACATCACAAATTGCATGATGGCGAACCAGAACATAAGCCAGCCCCCAATTACAGCAGCCCTTCCTTCGTCGCATTGTTCCATGCTCATGATGAGTTTTGGAAAAACCGGAATGATGATACCGATGCTGATGGAGTCTATCAGTGCGGTAATCAGAATGAATAAAATGGCCGGTTGGCGCTGAGCTGTCATATGGGGTGCAAGATACAGCCGGCGACTATTCGTCGGGCGTTTCTTCCTCGCTCATCCATTCTTCTTCGAAATCGAAATCGGTATAGTCGTCGAGTTCGCGGCGTTCCTTCTTGGTTGGTCTGCCCAAGCCTCTTCCTCTGTCCAGTCGGAACTGCATGCGAATCATTTCGAGCTTGGCCATTTCCTCAGGCGCGGTTACATCGAGTGCATGGGCAGCCACCAATTTGGCACCCAGGCGTGCACGCGGAAAAGCAAGTGCTTTATAGGAGAATAGGATAGGGCCTTTGCGCACGGTGAGCACGTCGCCGATTTTCACTTCGCGGCTTGCTTTTACAGCGCCGCTGTTGACCCAAACCTTTTCCAGTTTGCATTGGGAGGCGGCCAGCGAGCGTGTTTTATAGACACGAATGCACCAGAGGAATTTATCGACGCGCATACAACTTAGAAATCGATCTGGAGGTTGAAGCGCTTGCGCAACGTGTCGAGCGATGGATTGACTGTCACCAGCGAGTCGAAGCGTTGCTTGGCGGACTGGTAGGTCGACTTGATTTCATCGGGTCGCATGATTTCTACCTTGAATTCGATACCTCGAATGTCGAAAACGGTGCGCATGAATTCGGCCAGCTGGTTCCTGTTTTCGTTGAAATACATTTCCTGAGTAACACTGGGTAAAGCGATGCGCAAGGTGTTACCCAAACGCAATTCCACCTCGGCAACCTTAAAGGCGCTTTGGGCTTGCATGTTGTGCGCCATGCGCTCGTCGGCAAATCGATTCCAGGCCTCTTGTAACTCAGCGGTGGTGTATTCGCGGGTAGGTTTTTCGAGAGCGATTTCCTCTTGTTCTACGGCTACTTGCTGCTGTTGCTGAGCACGCTTGGCCATCACGCTTTTGATGCTTACCGATTCGCTCGACTGCAGGATGAGGTTGCGTTTGCCCAGCGCCGGCGGTGCTGCTTTGGCAACGGACGGTGTGGTGAGAGTAGTTTCGGTAGCGGGTTGAATGTTTTCCTTTTGGGGAATGATTTCGCCCGATTGGGGCGGCATTGGGCGTGCCGCTGTGCGCGGAGTACCGGCGGAAACTACCGGGGAGCGACTAGCTCCCCGAAACGGCTTCAGTTGGAACTTTTTTTTTTCGCCTTCTCTGTTGTAGAGAATGCTTGCGAGCTTCATGAGCGTCAGTTCAACCAACAGTCGCTGGTGTTTGCTGGCGCGAAACTGCGTGTCGCACTCATTCACCATCTGAAGTCCTTGAATGAGGAGGCGCAAATCGGAAGCTGCGGCCTGAGTCTTATATTTCTCCGCAACCGATTCGCTCACTTCCATGAGCGGAATGGTTTGCGCGTCTTTACTTACCAGCAGGTTGCGGAAGTGTCCGCCAAGACCGGTGATGAAGTGGTGTCCGTCAAAACCTTTGTTGAG
>CALQJP020000256.1 GCA_943330925.2 Chryseobacterium gleum | reverse complement strand
TCTCTGTGGGCATCGCCCACAGATTCATTCCTCTTCAAACAACCGCGCCTCATCAAACTCCACCTCCTGCTCGCGTAACAACTTTACATACTCCTTCTTAAAATTCTTGCGCGCGTGATGCGCCTCTTGATTCATCACATACCGAATCAAATTCTTGCGCGCTTCGGCTGAATACGTAAACGCACCATAACCCGTTTGCCATGCGGTAAATTCCGGAAACAACTTATTGCGCTTGATGTAAAGCGAACTGCCGACCTTGATGTCTTGCACCAATTGCGCTAACGCCACCGACTGGTGCAATGCGAATACAATGTGCATGTGATCTTCCACGCAGTTGATGCGAAACAACTTGCAGCGCCTGCTATCCAAAATACCCCAGATATAGCGAAACAATTGCTCGCGGCCGGGCTTAGTGAGTGTCTTGCGTCGATACTTCGTGCTAAACACCACCTGATATAAAATCTGTGTGTATGTGCTCATGGCACAAAGGAATTGCGCGATTCAAAATCGCTGTGCAGCATATGCGGAGCTGCAGAAGCATAAATGGAATATCGCAAATGAAAAGCGCGCTGAAAAATGCGTCCAATCAACTCATTTCATTTTCCTATGAAATGCATAAATATTCCATAAGGTTTTTTGGTGAAGCCCTGCGGGCTTCGGAGAAGAGGGCGGGATGGCGCGAATAGGTCTTTCCTTTTCCCTCCGAGCTGCGCCCGGAGTATCTTAAGGTGAAGCCCTGCGGGCTTCGGAGTAAAAAGAGACGCCACTACCAAGCCCGAAGGGCTTGACTTTCCGTTCATCCGAACGCAGTTCGGATACACACCCCCGCCAAACGCCCGCTACAAATCAAACTCCCCACTCACTTCATTTGGCAGCGTGACTTTCAACCGCGGCTCGGCTTGCATGGCGCGTTCTATTGCGAATACAGCTTCGTCGTTGCGGGCCCACGCGCGGCGTGCGATACCGTTGTTCACGTCCCAGTGCAGCATGCTCTTGAGGCGACGTTCGCTGTCGGCACTGCCGTCGATCAACATGCCGAAGCCCCCGTTGATGACTTCGCCCCAGCCTACGCCGCCGCCGTTGTGCAGGCTCACCCACGTAGCGCCGCGAAATGCATCGCCTACGAAGTTGTGCACTGCCATGTCGGCGGTGAAGCGCGAGCCGTCGTATATGTTCGACGTTTCTCTGTACGGTGAATCGGTGCCCGACACGTCGTGATGATCGCGGCCCAACACCACCGTTCCTATTTCTGCTCTTGCAATGGCATCGTTGAAGGCTTTCGCGATGCGCATGCGTCCTTCAGCATCGGCATACAGAATGCGTGCTTGTGAACCCACTACCATCTTGTTTTTTCCGGCTTCTTTGATCCACTGGATATTGTCGGCCATCTGCTGTTGAATCTCACTCGGTGCTGTGCGCATCATCTCAGTGAGCACTTCTTCTGCAATGCGATCGGTACGCTCCAGGTCTTCTGCTTTGCCGCTGCAGCACACCCAACGAAACGGTCCGAAGCCGTAGTCGAAACACATCGGGCCGAGGATGTCTTGCACATAGCTGGGGTATTTAAACTCGCGTGGCTTGCGGCCTTTGCGTTGTTCTTCGCTTGCCATCACGTCAGCACCTGCTCGCGACGACTCTAACAAAAATGCATTGCCATAATCGAAGAAATACATGCCCTTTGCAGCGTGCTTGTTTACTGCGGCGGCATGACGTCGCAACGTTTCTTGCACGCGTTTCTTAAACTCTTCGGGCTGATCGGCCATCATGCGGTTGCTCTCTTCGTACGAAATTCCAACCGGATAATATCCGCCTGCCCACGGATTGTGTAACGACGTTTGATCGCTGCCCAAGTGCACTGTAATACTTTCCGCATCGAACTTCTCCCACACGTCGACAATGTTGCCGATGTAAGCAAACGAAGTCACTTTGTTATTCGCCATTGCTTCGCGCACGGCGTTGCTCAAGTCATCCAGATTATCGGTGATAACATCCACCCATCCTTGTTCGTGGCGCTTGTAAGCGGCTTTCGGATTAACCTCTGCGGTTACCGATACAACGCCTGCTATGTTGCCCGCTTTGGGCTGAGCACCGCTCATACCACCCAAGCCTGCTGTGATAAACAGAATCGGATCAGTTGCCTTCATTCCGCGCTGCTCGCGCATGCGGCGCGCGGCGTTCATCACCGTGATGGTAGTACCGTGCACAATGCCTTGCGGGCCGATGTACATATACGACCCTGCTGTCATCTGTCCGTATTGCGTTACACCCAACGCGTTGAATTTCTCCCAATCATCGGGCTTCGAGTAATTGGGTATCATCATGCCGTTCGTCACTACTACGCGCGGTGCGTCTTTGTGCGAAGGAAACAAACCCAGCGGATGTCCGCTGTACATCACCAATGTTTGATCTTCACCCATTTCGCTCAAGTACTGCATGGTGAGCAGGTATTGCGCCCAGTTCTGAAAAACACCGCCATTACCACCATACGTGATGAGCTCGTGCGGATGCTGTGCAACGCGTGGATCGAGGTTGTTCTGGATCATGAGCATGATGGACGCAGCTTGCTGCGACTTCACGGGATACTGATCAATGGGGCGCGCATGCATGGCATACGCAGGGCGGAAGCGATACATGTAGATGCGACCATACACTTCCAACTCATGCTTGAACTCTTCGACTAACGAAGCGTGCAAATGCTGCGGGAAATAGCGCAGCGCATTGCGCAAGGCCAGTTTCTTTTCATCCGGCGAAAGAATATCCTTTCTTTTCGGAGCGTGATTAATCGCTGTATCATATTCGTGCGCATCCGGCAACAAGGAGGGAATCCCCGCCCGAATGGCGTCTTGAAAAATCGCTATATCTTCAGCTAGTTCTGCTGTATTCATCAGATTGAGTTTTGTTCAAATTTCGGGTACAGGCGCTAAAACCTTGCAGCACCTTCAACAGTTCAAAAAGAAACAGAAGCCGATGCGGTTAACAACCACAACGAAGAGGTTATCGGCAACACTTCGATCTGCTCACCCTTGGCCGACCACAGTCGGCGCGCCTCCACTCTGCACTTCAACTTCTTGAATGGGCTGTAGTCGACATTCACCGACCATCCGCCGGGATTGAGATTCACGGGTGCATAGCGCGTTCTGAAAAACTGTCCACGGTTGTCTCTTGTTTGCTCGACTCGGCATGCAGCCATCCATTTTTTAGCAAACGAACGACTCACTGCTAGAGAGTAGCCCACAAAGTCCTTTTCGGCCGGAACCGACTCGTAGTTCAACTCGGTTTGAACGCTCCAATTGTTACCCACTTTCCACTGACCATACATGTTGTGGTAGATAGTAACACGATCGCCAATGATTCCCATGTAGTTGGAATAATTCAACACGCGACCATTAGCATTTACATGCTGCAATTGAACGCCAAACGCAGGCCAGTTGCGACCTTCGTCGAGAGCGATGCGTTGCCAGCCATTGAGCAGCAACACAGCCCAGTTCAACCCGGTTTCGGTTTTACCCGACCAGCGCAAACCACATTCGTAATAAGGTGTGTTCTCAGCAAGCAGGCCGCGCGTAACATTCATTTGCTGCGAGCCTATGTTCGATTCCATGCCAATGTGCGAAGGCAAAATACCGGCATCGAGTCGTGAGTTATTATTCAATCGAAAACCCAGCGACGCTTCATAGATATTACGCACGGCATTGGGTTCAGATGCTAGATTTCTTCTTGCATAGGTCCCGGCCATCGGCGCGGCGACTAGCTGCCAACGGTTATGGCGCAGCGTGTACTTAATGAAGGCAAGGTTGAGCGCCGGACCGTTGTCGGTATAGTTGTACAAAAACGCAGGGCGTTCATCGGAACCTCCTTGCTGAACTCCCCAATAAACCT
>CALQJP020000255.1 GCA_943330925.2 Chryseobacterium gleum | reverse complement strand
GCAAACTCCACATTGCCAAAGTGACCCGGTCTGGCAGCAAGTATGTGCCCGCTGATGAACCTTCCTGTGAGGGCGAGGTCGCCCACAATGTCCAGGAGTTTATGTCGGGCAGGTTCGTTTTCGAATTTCAGTTTAATCGTGTTTAAAACACCCATGCCCTCTACCTTAACGTCGAGGTTTTCGCGGCCGAGTTGACGAAGTATTTCTTTGATTTCCTCATCGCTGTAGTCGCGTTCAACCAATACGATTGCATTGTCGAGGCTTCCTCCTTTTATCAAACCGTTTTTAGCAAGTACGGCGAGTTCACCCAGGAATACAAACGTTCTGCAACTGGATACTTCACGAATGAAATGGTTCAGTTCATACATGTGTGCATGCTGTGTGCCTAGCACGGGCGAATTGTAATCGACCATTACCGTAAGGCGGAATTCTCCACCTATGGTTGGTACCGCGAGCATTTCTATGTTTTTGTCCTTGTCTTCGTAGGTAAGGTTTTCGGTAAGTACCAGGTATTTTCGGTCGGCATTCTGATCTTCATAGCCCACACTTTCAATGGCATCCACAAAGGGCTTGGCACTTCCATCCATGATAGGCACTTCAGGGCCATCGAGCTGAATGATGGCGTTGTCTATCATGCATCCGTAGATGGCTGCGAGAACGTGTTCGGTCGTATACACACGGGCTCCCTTGTATTCCAGTGTGGTTCCGCGTTGGGTGCTCACTACCAGGTCGCAGTCGGCGGGTATCAAGGGTTGTCCCTCAAGATCCATTCGCTGAAAAACATACCCATGATTTTCAGGTGCCGGAAGGATGTGGACATTTACAGTTGCTCCGGTGTGGAGACCTATACCGGTGAGCTGAACCGGTTGTTTTATAGTACGTTGTTTCATAGCACTCATGGCGCGAAAATAAGGTTGAATCTCTAAAGAGGAGTTACTTCGAACGAAGCGAGTATTTCCAGTTCTCAATAAAAAAAAAGCCCCGATTCAATCGGGGCTTTTTTATGTTGTAGAGCTTGCTTATTAATTCGTCAAGCCCTTGCGTATCAAATTCAATGCACCACCTGCTTTGAACCATTCAATCTGCTGTGCATTGTATGTATGATTCACTGCAATGGTTTCTTTTGAACCGTCTTCGTGTGCAAGCTCAAGATGCAATGGCTTGTCGGGAGCGAACGACACAAGGTCAATGAAATTCACCACATCGTTTTCCTGAATCTTGTCGTAGTCAGCTTCATTGTTGAAGGTGATTGCGAGCATGCCTTGCTTCTTCAAGTTGGTCTCGTGAATACGGGCAAATGATTTCACCAATATCGCACGCACGCCCAGATGACGCGGTTGCATGGCTGCGTGCTCACGCGATGAGCCTTCTCCGTAGTTCTGGTCGCCCACTACAAGCGTTGGAACACCGGCTGCTTTGTATGCGCGCTGCACTTTCGGTACTTCATCGTATGCGCCTGTAAGCTGATTCTTCACGCTGTTTTGAGCGCCGTTGAAGAAGTTGGTTGCACCAATGAGTGTATTGTTGGCGATGTTGTCGAGGTGACCGCGGAAACGCAACCACTGACCTGCCATTGAGATGTGGTCGGTAGTGCACTTGCCCTTCGCTTTGATAAGCACACGCGCACCCGTGATGTTTTGACCGTCCCAATCAGAGAATGGCGCAAGCAACTGGAGGCGCTCGCTGTCGGTTGCAACATTTACCTCAACACCACTGCCGTCTTCTGCAGGGGCCTGGTAGCCCGGGTCTTCTGCATCGAAGCCTTTGGTTGGAAGCTCATCGCCAGTTGGTGGATCGAGTTTTACCTGTTCACCATTCTCGTTTACCAATGTGTCGGTAATCGGGTTGAACGTGAGGTCGCCTGCAATTGCAAGTGCAGTAGTCAATTCAGGTGAAGCAACAAACGCCAGTGTATTGGGGTTGCCGTCGTTGCGGCTTTGGAAATTGCGGTTGAATGAGTGAACGATGGTGTTCTTCTCTTTCTTATCAGCTCCCACACGCGCCCACATACCGATGCATGGACCGCACGCGTTCGCATATACCGTTGCACCCATTTCGTTGAACGTGTCAATGAAACCGTCGCGCTGTATGGTGTAGCGCACTACTTCACTGCCGGGTGTGATGCTGAATTCAGCTTTCGGCTTGAGGTTTTTTGCAATTACCTGCTTGGCCAATGATGCCGAGCGGGCGATGTCTTCGTATGAAGAGTTGGTGCAAGAGCCAATCAATCCCACTTCAACCTTCGTAGGCCAGTTGTTCTTGGCCGCCTCTTCCTTCATTTTTGAAATAGGAGTAGCCAAATCGGGAGTGAACGGACCATTGAGGTGAGGCTCCAATTCATTCAGATTGATTTCGATTACCTGATCGAAGTATTGTTCCGGATTAGCATACACGTCAGCATCTCCGGTGAGGTGCTCGCGAATAGAGTTCGCAAGGTCAGCAACTTCCGGACGACCGGTTGAACGCAGGTAGCGCTCCATGCTGTCGTCGTAACCGAAAGTAGAGGTCGTGGCGCCTATTTCAGCACCCATGTTGCAAATGGTACCTTTACCTGTGCAGGAGAGCGACTGCGCGCCTTCGCCGAAGTACTCAACGATGCATCCTGTGCCGCCTTTCACAGTAAGAATACCTGCAACTTTCAGGATGACGTCTTTAGCTGAGCACCATCCATTGAGTTTTCCGGTCAATTTGATACCAATGAGCTTCGGGAACTTGAGTTCCCAAGCCATACCGGCCATAACGTCCATTGCATCGGCACCGCCAACACCAATGGCAACCATACCGAGGCCACCGGCGTTCACCGTGTGCGAGTCGGTACCTATCATCATTCCGCCAGGGAATGCGTAATTTTCCAAAACAACCTGGTGGATGATACCTGCACCGGGCTTCCAGAATCCGATTCCGTATTTGTTGGAAATTGAAGAAAGGAAGTTGAATACTTCGTTGTTCTTGGAGAGCGCATCGTTCAAATCTTGTGTTGAACCTACGCGCGCTTGAATGAGGTGGTCGCAATGCACGGTGCTAGGTACCGCTACTTTTTTGCGGCCTGCCTGCATGAATTGGAGCAGCGCCATTTGGGCAGTTGCATCTTGCATGGCAACACGGTCGGGCGCAAAATCTACATAGCTCTTGCCGCGTTCGAACGCAGTGTTCGCATCGCCCATCCACAGGTGGGTGTATAAGATTTTTTCGGTAAGGGTTAATGGTTTGCCGGTTACTTTACGCGCGGCCTCCACACGTTGCGGGAAGCGGCTGTACACGGCCTTTATCATATCGAGATCGAAAACCTTGCTCATCGTTATCAGAAGTTTTTTGTTCGGGCGCGAATGTAAGGCGAATTGCACAGCCATTCACCCCCGACTGTGCATCAAGTTTTGCAAAAGATGTTGAAAGGAAATTGGTAATTACTGACTGAGGTAAAAGTCGATGAGTCCGCCGGGTGCATTGATGTGGACTTCGCGTTTTTCCTCATCGATGGATTCGAAAAAATCACCGTTCAGGGGGAGAAGGATTTCCTTTTTTCCATGCATAATAACAAGCAACGGATTGTTGGGAGATTCCTCAATGTGATCAACAACTCCAATGTCGCCATGCTCTGTGTCGAAAACCCGGAAGCCTGTAATGGCTCGTAATGCCGCGCGATCGGTGTCGGGCGCGCTCATGTCACTTTGGTTTATGTAGATGGTCGATTTAACCAATGCTTTGGCTTTTTCCTCTGTGTCGATTCCCTCCAGCTTCACCTTGGCGGCTGTATTGGTTTTGTACTCCAATAACTCAACGAAATAGGGCACCAGCGTTCCATTAATATCCAGAAAAAGTATTTCCAGATCCTCGTAATCGTGGATGTCGCCAGTGTCGAGAGCGGCGGTAAGTTCTCCTTTAT
>CALQJP020000254.1 GCA_943330925.2 Chryseobacterium gleum | reverse complement strand
ATCGCTTCACCCACCTATGCTCGATTTCTTGCCGAAGACATTCTTCATCTTATCCGCAAGAAATTGATAGAACACGCTCCTATTCCATATGGGATATATCATTACACTCAACTTGGTGAGGCCAGCTGGTTTGACTTCGCAAAAGAAATCCTATCAACTTATCGCATTGAAGCCAGCGTGGATCCTGTTGACAGCAATCATTTTCCGACGAAAGCAAAACGACCTTCTTATTCGAAGCTATCTACTATGAAGTGGGAGCTTAACACCGGTATCGCACTGCGCACCTGGCAAGAAGGCGTTCAGGCATGCATTCAAGCAGACTCGAGCGCTTATTGAGTCATTGCATCCAAATCTCGGATCAGTGGCAACTTAACCTCCACTGAGGCACCCTTCAAAAAACTAGAACGAATTTGGCGCCCCATATCGATATGACTGTTCACATGGGATGCCCTCATTTGATAAAACGAACCGAAGGCATTTTCCAAATCCTCACCGTCCTTCGATAAAGACATCAAGCAATCCACATCGAGCAATGCGTTGGTTACTCCAGCGCTAGTGAATGGCAATGCTACATGTGCTGCGTCGCCAATCAACAGCACATTTCGACTGTGAAACGTCGGAAGCAAATCGAAGTCGGTTGTATTCCAAACGTAATTCGCAACCACCGATTTGCACTCCATGATCTCTTGCACCTCTTCCGGGAATTGGGATAAAATCGACTTGCAGAAGTCTGCAATTTCATCGGTCGAATTCAACTCACCTTTACACAATGAAACATCGAACTGAAGAAACCAGATCAGCTCGTTGTCATTGCAGGGTATGAAGCCAATGGCAAGCCCCTTATCTGTGCTCAGGTATTTTGTGAAGTGATTGGGATGTCGGTCGAAGAGTGATTTGTTGTTGATTGTTCCCAGGATTTCCTTCACCAATACAGGAGTGTAATTGGTTGGGCCAAACAATGCAGTTCGCACAACAGACCTCGACCCATCGGCACCAATAAAAACATCGCCCTTCACTACCTCGCCATTCCTGAACGCAGCAGCAACTACGCGGTCATCGTGCATAACAAAGTGAGAGAACTGACACCCATATTGAATTACTCCATCCGGCAGTTGATTCGCCAAAGCCGCCATTGCCTCGCAACGTTTCATGCAAATCCAGCCGTCCAGCGGAACCTCATCCAATAACTGATCGTCGGAGTTTTTCAAGAATAGTTGATCAATTTTTCTACCCGGCATGAGGTGGTAAGGGTCTGTCTCCATAATACCTTCCAGCACGCGCATAGCGTCCGGATGAATCAAAAACGCATGGCCATTGCTGTGGGAGCGCTCTTCACGTTCGCACACCACGACCTCACGCCCTTCTTTTCTAAGTGCGATCGCCAGCGACAAGCCGGCCACACCGCCACCAATGATTACTGTCTTGCTCATCATATCATACAGGTATTAATTCGTTCAAAAGCTTGCTCAAGAATTTCGCGTGATGTTGCAAAACTTATTCGAATGTGTCCATCCGCGCGACTTCCAAACCAACGGGGTAATCCGGGAACCACAGAAACCCTTGCCTCTTTAAGCCACTTCTCGCACAGTTGCTCCGGGTTCATGTTCGTGTCGCGGATACTGGCAAACGCCACGTAACATCCTTGTGGTAATTCGCAACGCACCCCGGGAAGAGCATTGAGCGATTGAACCGTAAGTGCACGCATTTCATGCAAATGATTCAAAAAAGAACGCAGCCACGGCTGTGCACTCGTCAAAGCAGCAGTTGCCGCCACTTGTGCGAGCACATTGCACCCGTGAACGGTACTTCGCTGATCGGAGGCGACCAGCACTTGTTCGACAAGTTGCGTGTTTGGTGAAAGCACGGCACCTGCCCTCAAACCGGCGAGTCCATATGATTTGCTGAAGCCGGTAACAATTACCGTTCTCATGGCTGCTTCGGGAATAGCTGCCATACTCACATATTGATAAGGCTCGAACACTATATCGCTCCAGATTTCATCCGATAGAATGATGAGGTTGTGTTTATCCGCGATATCAGCAATGCGCTTTAGTTCTTCGCGTGTAAACACTTTGCCGGTTGGATTAAGCGGATTGCACAAGCACAACAATCGAGTGCTCGGTGATATCATCGATTCCAATTGATCATAGTCGGGGGCATCGGCCGGCATCAACGGCATATCCCAAAGGATAGGCTTGCCGCCGCACGATTCCACGCAATGTTTAAACAGGAAGTCAACCGGATTGAATACAATGGCTTCATCACCCGGTTTCAAAAACGCCCTACAGACAGCCATGATTCCGAATGCAGCACTATCCACAGCAATGACGCCACTTGCAGCTACATCGACTGATTTATGGCTAGCGTAGTAAGCCGCCCTGGCTTCGCGAAAAAAGAGCAGTCCCTCAGCAGGGGCATACGACAAATATCGATCGGAAGCATAGCGAGCAATGGCATCGGCGATTTCAGGAGCACAAGGGAAGTCGGGGTCTGCAGCTGTAAGCGGTATAACGCCCTCTTCGACCGAGGCCCAGCGCAAGTTGAAAGCCCGCTCGCGCAGCAGATCCATGCGCACATGGGCATGGTCGAATAGCGATGGCGTGGTGGCCAATTTCATAACGGGTGATTTGTTAGAATTACTCCCCGAATAATCGGAAAGCGTGTTTTAGTTAAAATCAAATCTAACCCGCAAGGAGCAAAACATGATAAACACCTCGGTATTTAAACTGATTCCATTAAACCTCAAAGACTACTTCATGCATCGGAACACGGAATCGCGGCCCATAAATACCCTCGGGTATTCGTTTTCCGCATGTGATAACCATATTGATTTCAGCACGCCGAGGCAATTTCAATAATTGCTTGACACGCACACTATCGAAGCCCTCGACCGGGCAGGTATCATGCCCCTCTGCAACCATTGAAAGCATGAATGTTTGAGCGGCGAGTGCCGCGCTCTTATGCGCAACAATTCGCATATCAGTTCCCGAAACCTGGCGCACCATGGGACGTCGCAAACCGATGAACCATGCAACGATTTTCTTTATGGCGCCTCTAATACCGAACATGTCGTTGTTGTAGAGCATCGGCATTAGTTTTCCATAATAGCTCAGAGCGCTTCTGCCCTTGAAAGCAGGTCGATCGCCGAGGTTCTCCTTCACGAAATTGTAGTTACTCTGCGCCCTGCGACGCCACAAATCGGGACGCGCCACCACTACTATCATTTCACGAGCAGTCTCCGTTGTGTTCTGTCCCATGCAATAGCGTGAAAGCAGTTTCATCTTATCGGGAGAGCTCACTCTGTAAAACTCCCAAAGCTGCATGTTGCTGCTGCTTGGTGCCAAGTGCGCACGAGCCAGGCTGCGTGTAACCGATTCGGGGTCATAATCAGTTGGATCAAATTTGCGCACGGCACGGCGTGTCTGCACGATCGAATCGAAGACTTTTGCTGTTTCAGCGCTCATAGAGATCATTCATCAAATTAATTGAGTTGCAAAGTAACGATGGTAAGAAGGTCACGAGTTGCCGTTTAATGCGGGTATTCCCAATAGTGGTGTGAAACAGCCCCAAACTTTTCGTTGAATCTCGCAACACCCGCATTGTTGGAGCCCATAAAATTGACCGTGATGGAATCTGTTTCGTTTTGCCATTGCTACTTTGCAACTCAATTAATTTGATGAATGATCTCTATGAGCGCTGAAACAGCAGAAGTCTTCGATTCGATCGTGCAGACACGCCGTGCCGTGCGCAAATTTGATGCAACCGATTATGACCCCGAAGCAGTTACACGCAGCCTGGCTCGTGCGCACTTGGCACCAAGCAGCAGCAACATGCAGCTTTGGGAGTTTTACAGAGTGAGCTCTCCCGATAAGATGAAACAGCTTTCACGCT
>CALQJP020000253.1 GCA_943330925.2 Chryseobacterium gleum | reverse complement strand
CTTACCATTTCAGAAAGTGGCTGCGCAGCTTCTTACACCGATTCTGTGGGTGTCGCACTCAGTATTCTGCCCGATTTTCAAATTGAAAACACCACGGGGTGTCCGGGGTTGATAGCTCAGGTAGTAGCTTTGACAGAGTCGGTAGTACCGGTAAACTACCTATGGGATTTCGGAAATGGCTTTGTTTCATCGCAGGGAGTTACCGTGCAGACCTATGATATGCCGGGCAACTATTCCATAACAGCAACAGCTTTCACAAACGAGGGTTGTTACGATAGTCTGACAATTACTTTTCCGAATGCTGTAGTCGTTTATCCTAATCCGGATGCAGGCTTTACCATTGATCCTCAGGTGATGGATATAACGGAGGCCGAGTCGCACATTACAAGCAATTATCAGGAAGGTACTTGCCAGTATTTTATGAGCGACGGAGGTGAAATGGCCTCGTGCGACTTTGATTACAGTTGGACGGCTTCCGGAGTACAAACCGTCACTCATTATGTAACAAGCCCTGAAGGGTGCACAGCATCGGCCACAGGCGAAGTGATTATACAAGGATTTACGTTCTATGCTCCTACATCGTTCACCCCGAACGACGATGGAATCAATGACTTCTGGCTACCAACGATGACAGGAGTTCGTGTATTCGAGATGCGTATTTTCAACCGATGGGGAGATTTGATTTACTATTCCAACGATTTGGAACGCCCATGGTCGGGTCAGATAGATAATGGAAAATACTATGCACCAAACGGTGTCTATCATTATCGTATCATCATAAGGGACTTGATTTTGCAATCGCATGAGTTTTCAGGGGTATTTTCGATCATCCGCTGATTTCTGTCCATTTTTTCCATAGTCTTAACTCGTTGATATAAAAAAATTTGCACAAAAGTGTACAGGTATTATATTTGGCTCATAACTATTATGAACTCAATCGAACAAACTCTATACTTATGAATGAGGGTTATAAAGAGGATGTGTTTTCAACATCCGTTCGCGCAGGCAAGCGCACCTATTTTTTTGATGTAAAGGCCACACGTGGTAATGACCTGTTCATGACCATAACCGAAAGCAAACGGGTGGGGCATGAAAACGAAGGACCTGTGCATTACGAAAAACATAAAATTTTCCTATACAAAGAGGACTTCGACGGCTTTGCTGAAGGGTTGCAAAAGGCCATAGACCATATCAGAGGCTTGCAAGGCAACGGCGAGTTTCGGTCTGCCGACAGCAATCGAAAGCCTGGGCGCGAATTGTCTGAGGAGTCATCGTCTGAAGGTTTCAATCATGCCTCAGACTTCAACTTCGATGATCTGGGACCGGAGCAGTAGTTCAGATTTCACTACAAGATTTATTTCACTGTATCTATACGGGCCGCACTTCGCGGCCCTTATTGTTTTGTAACATTGCAGGAATATGGCGAAAACAACGGGCACACTTTATTTGATTCCCAATTCACTGGGAAGTGGAACTGACAAATATGCAACTCAACTTCTTTCAGCGACGGTTTCCCGCATGGAGCATTTCATCGTTGAGGAAATTAAAAGTGCACGTCGGTTGTTGCGTCAAATGGGAGTAACTCGTCCGCTGGAGGAATTGGACTTTCGCATGCTCAACGAGCATACGCGCACACAAGAAGTGAACTCCATCATAGAACCGCTCCTCCAAGGACATGACATGGGGCTCATTAGCGAAGCAGGAGTTCCTTGTGTAGCAGATCCGGGAAGTAGTGTTGTTGCACTTGCACATGAACAAGGAATAAAGGTGGTTCCGCTAGTTGGGCCCTCCTCTATTCTGCTCGCTTTGATGGCAAGCGGATTTAATGGGCAACAGTTTACCTTCAATGGATACTTGCCACGCGAGAGAAGCGAACGTCCGCGAAAAATCAAGCAACTTGAGCAACTTGCTCTTTCGGGGATAACACAAATTTTCATGGATGCCCCTTATAGAAATAACCAGGTGCTCGATGACGTATTGCAAACCTGTCGCATGGAAACCAAACTCTGCATTGCTTCCAACATAACCTGCGACAATGAGAGAATCAATACGAAGACAATTATGGATTGGTCGGTTCGAAAGCCGGATATTAATAAGATGCCGGTGATGTTTTTGCTGGGGAAGGGGTGACGGGATACAGGGGACTGGGGACTGGGACTTGATGTCAATCAGGAGTTTTCTTAAGATAGAATTTGATGTGGCAAGAGCCTATTGAAGCCCTGTTGGATTTAAATTTTCAGGATTCGGAACTCAGTAATCAGTACTCAGTACCTAGTACCTATTTTTGCGCTCCATTTGATATAAAGTCATGTTTGAAAATTTAACCGAGAAATTTGACAGAGCGTTTAAGATTCTGAAAGGTGAAGGAAAGATCACTGAAATCAACGTTGCTGAAACACTCAAGGAAGTTCGCAGAGCGTTACTCGACGCTGACGTAAACTATAAAACGGCCAAAGACTTTACTGAGCGTGTAAAAGAAAAGGCGCTTGGCCAACAGGTTTTAACTGCCGTTAAACCGGGCGAACTCTTGGTGAAGATTACGCACGACGAGTTAAAGGAACTCATGGGCGGAACGGCTACCGACATCAATTACCAGGGCAATCCTGGTATCATTCTCATGAGCGGTTTGCAGGGTTCGGGTAAAACAACCTTTTCCGGAAAGCTAGCAAATTTGATGAAAACCAAAAAGGGGAAGAAGCCTCTATTGGTGGCATGCGATATTTATCGTCCTGCGGCGATTGACCAATTGCATGTGGTAGGAGAAAGCATTGGTGTAGAAGTATACTCAGAGCGTGAAAACAAGAACGCTGTTTCAATTGCAACCAACGCGTTGAATTACGCCAAGCAAAATGGTTTCAATGTAATGATTGTCGATACCGCTGGCCGACTGGCTATCGACGAGGTGATGATGGCTGAAATTCAAGATGTAAAAGAAGCTCTGAAGCCAAGTGAAATTCTGTTTGTTGTTGACTCCATGACGGGTCAAGATGCAGTGAATACGGCGCGCGCGTTCAATGAACGACTCAACTTCGATGGTGTGGTACTTACCAAGTTGGACGGTGACACACGCGGAGGTGCTGCACTTTCCATCAAGAGCGAAGTAAACAAGCCAATCAAATTTGTAGGTACAGGCGAAAAGATGGACGCGCTCGATGTGTTCTATCCTGAACGTATGGCCAGCCGTATTTTGGGTATGGGCGACGTGATTTCGCTTGTAGAGCGTGCTCAGGAGCAGTTCGATGAAGAGCAAGCCAAGCGATTGGAAAAACGCATCAAGAAAGATCAATTCGACTTTAATGACTTCCTTGACCAGATTGGTCAAATCAAGAAAATGGGAAGTATGAAGGACTTGATTGGAATGATACCCGGTGTTGGCAAGGCTATGAAAGATGTGGAAATCAATGAGGATGCTTTCAAGTACATTGAGGCCATCATTCAGAGTATGACCCCGAACGAACGAAGCAATCCTACCCTACTCAATCCGTCACGCAAAGCACGCATCGCAAAAGGTTCCGGACGTTCACTCGATGTAGTGAATCGACTGATGAAGCAGTTTGACCAAACCAAGCAGATGATGAAGATGATGACCAACAAGACGCAGATGATGCAGATGATGCAACAGATGAAGGGAATGAAAGGGGGAATGCCGAGGCAATGATTAATGATTAATGACTAGTGACTAGTGACGAATGGCGAGTTTGGGGAAACTTTCAACCTTCAACTTTCAATTAAAAAATGGCAATCGGAGCGACACATTTTGAATTTCCAAATCAAACAGCTTTTTACAAGGGCAAGGTTCGCGATGTGTATAGCATCGGCGACGAATTGCTGGTGATGATTGCCAGCGATCGCATATCTGCTTTTGATGTTGTGTTGCCAAGGGCAATTCCATTCAAAGGACAAGTAT
>CALQJP020000252.1 GCA_943330925.2 Chryseobacterium gleum | reverse complement strand
TTACTCACCTTGCCCTCAGCGTCATAAAATTCTGCATCGGGAGCAATACGTCCGGCATAGAGATGCGCATATTGAGCTGCATATCGTTTTACCGACTCGAGCCGTTTCTTGTCGTTTGAAACGTTTTCAAGCGTGCTTATAAACGATGTCAAATCGGAGGTGCCTACATCTTTCAATACTTGCGGCATGAACTCGCTGATGAGAACACTCTTGTTGCGCTCGGGTTTAACGCATTCACCAATTACAGCAATTACCAATTCGTAATAACGTGCAGGCGATTTTACCGGGTCGTTTTGATAACGCAGATTGGCCTCGAGCGAAGCTTTATTCAATACGAATGATTTATACGCTCCGTCATAGGCCATCGACTCATCGTTCAGCTCAATCGAATCAATGTATTTTTCGATTGATTTGGGCATGACACCCATTCCCGATTTCATTGCCTGATTCTTGAAATTAATCAGATCCAGTCCCATTTGATAGGCGTAGATTTTTGATTCTGCTTCGCGAAACGGGGTAATGAAACTGCTGGTTTTGTCATTTGCTCCAAGCGCATTCATTCGCGCAGTGCGAACGGAGTCTCGAAGCGAAAAAAACGTTTCGGCCGGCAGCGAACTCATTTTATACGTTGGATACGCTGCGGAAAATGCGCGATCCTCTTTCGTGCGCTGAAGGATGTGGTTGCAATAGGGAGCGCTTGATCCCTTTACCTGCGCATCGGTGATGTTCACGCCCGATAGCGATAGCGTTACTTCATCGGCGGGCAGCAAGTACAGTGAAATGCTCTGCCGATTGTAGTCAATCATGAAATAGTTGGCTGTGGCTTGTTCAATGAGCAGGTCAAACTTTCCCTCAGCACTGAGTTTCACAGTGTCAATCCTTCCTTGGTGTTTTAATAAAAAGAAATCACGTTGCGGATTACTGATTGCTCCTTTCAAGTTGGTCTTTCCAACCTGGCTTGACGCAATAAGTGGCAGTGCCATCCAAAGGCAACATGCAATCAGGATTGTCAACGCGTGCTTCATGGCTTAAGGTTCAGTGCAATGCTAAGTTCATCCAGTTGTTTTTGGTCGATTGTGCTTGGTGCATCGATCATTACATCGCGGCCACTGTTGTTTTTGGGGAAGGCAATGAAATCGCGAATGCTTTCAACTCCTCCAAAGAGTGCGCACAGACGGTCGAAGCCGAAGGCAATACCACCGTGCGGCGGAGCGCCATACTCAAATGCATTGAGCAAGAATCCGAATTGCTTCTGAGCTTCTTCCGGAGTAAATCCAAGCAGGTTGAACATACGCGCTTGAATGTCGCGGTCGTGTATACGGATAGAACCACCGCCTATTTCAACACCATTCAATACGAAGTCGTACGCATTCGCACGCGCTTCACCCGGTGATGTTTCCAGCAAGTGGAAGTGTTCGGGTTTAGGTGCGGTAAATGGATGGTGCATGGCAAACCAGCGGCCTTCCTCTTCAATCCATTCAACCAATGGAAAATCAACAACCCACAAGGGTTTGAAATCATCGGGATTACGCAGGTTAAGCTTCGTGCCCATGAGCAAGCGAAGTTCACTCAATTGCTTACGCGTGCTGTTGAGATCACCTGAAAGTATCAGCATCAAGTCGCCGGCGCTGGCTCCTGTTGTTTGTGCAATCGACTTCCAGTCTTCTGCAGTGTAAAATTTATCTACCGATGATTTGAATGTGCCGTCTTCGTTGCACATGCAATACACGAGGCCTTTGGCGCCGATCTGCGGACGCTTCACCCATTCGGTCAATTCGTCGACTTGCTTGCGCGTGTAATTGGCGCAACCGGGAACAACGATTCCCAACACTGCTTCTGCACTATCGAATATCGCGAAGCCTTTTCCCTGCATAGAAGGCGTGAGGTCTTGAAACTCCATTCCAAAACGTACATCGGGCTTGTCGTTACCAAAGCGACGCATCGCATCGTCATAGGTCATGCGAGGTACACCTGCAATGTCAATTCCTTTCACGGTCTTGAACAGGTGACGCACCAAGCCCTCGAACGTATTCAAGATGTCTTCTTGTTCTACGAAAGCCATTTCGCAGTCAATCTGTGTAAACTCCGGCTGGCGGTCCGCACGCAAGTCTTCATCGCGGAAACAACGTACAATTTGGTAGTAGCGGTCATAGCCGGCTACCATCAATATCTGTTTGAATGTTTGCGGCGATTGTGGAAGCGCGTAGAATTGTCCGCCGTTCATACGAGAAGGCACTACGAAGTCGCGCGCTCCTTCAGGTGTGCTCTTAATCAAGTACGGAGTTTCCACTTCCATGAAAGCTAGTGAATCGAGGTACTTGCGTGTTTCGATGCCAATGCGATGACGCAGCATCAAATTATTCTTGAGTGGATTGCGACGCAGGTCGAGGTAGCGCCACTGCATGCGCAAATCGTCACCACCGTCGCTCACGTCTTCAATGGTGAAAGGCGGTGTTTTGCTTCCGTTGAGGATTTCCAATGTAGCAACCTGCAACTCTATATCACCCGTGGGCATGGTGGCGTTTTTCGCAAAACGTTCGATGACGGTGCCGGTTGCTTTCACAACAAACTCACGGCCCAGTGAACGGGCTGCCTGCATGATTTCAGGGGCTGTTTTGCCTTCTTCGAAATACAACTGCGTAATGCCATAGCGGTCGCGCAAATCAATCCAAAGCATACCGCCTTTGTCGCGCGTGCGCTGCACCCAGCCGCTCAGTGTTACTTCTTGTCCGTTATGTTCAATGCGGAGTTCTCCGCAGGTGTGTGTTCTGTGCATACAATAAGAAAATGAGAATAGGTGCAAAGATAGTTAGTGCCGTCTTAGAACTTCGTAGTTCTCTCTGTGTCTCCGCGGATAGTTTTTTTACCGTTAGCCCCCTTCCTGTGACGGAGCGAAGTCGAACGGTGACCGAGCGAAGTCGAACGGTGACCGAGCGAAGTCGAACGGTGACCGAGCGAAGTCGAGGTCAAAAAAACGGCCCGCCGAAGCGAGCCGTTTAAATATTCTTTCCTTAGGTCTATTTCAATGTGAAGTTCACCGGTATGGTCATCACCAAACGCACCGGACGTCCGTTTTGCTTGGCAGGTGCGAATTTCTTGAGCTTTCTCACAGCGTTTTCTGCTACCTTACTCAAGTTAGGACCTCCCTGAACGCCGCGTTGAACACGCACGCCGGTTACGGATCCATCCTTCTCAACTACAAACTGCACATAGACTTTACCCTGGATGTTGTTTTCCTTTTCCATTTCAGGATAAGGTGCGTTCTCCATGATGTCTTTCTGCATTTGCAATTCACCTCCCGGGTATTGCGGCATCTCTTGAGCAAATGAAACCGGTTCTTCTGGCTTCACTTCTTCAATGATGGTTACCACTTCAACCGGGCCTACCGGGCCGTCGTCACCTTCCTGCGTTACAGTCGAAATGTTCTGATCTTTCAACTCTTCCACAGCTGGCGGTGGATCTTTCACTTCTTCCTCCGTTACCTCGATTTCGGTGAACTTAATCTGCTCAACCGTTGGCGGTGGTGGCGGTGGTGGCGGTGGTGGTGGCGGCGGTGGTGGCTCTTCCGGATTGGTTGGAGGCGGAGCCAACATCTCTACAATTTTCTCAGCTGGAATTTCCACGGTCTCTTCGGCCTTTTTACCGAAAATCATGGGAGCCGTAAATCCTGCGCCGGCTACAAACACGGTAGTCCCAAGGGCAATGCCCAAAGTCATTCCGTGGCCTTTGCGAATCTTGTAGGCACCATATTCTTTGAACTTGTCCTGGAACACAATGTCGTTCCGCTCCTTGTTCAGAATGTTGGTCCAGCTGACGTCTAAGCTCACGGCGGTTACCACAACCGCTATAATGAGCACTACAATTAAACCTGTCATAGCTGTAAGTTTTTGGTTAGTATTGAATCCGTAAGTT
>CALQJP020000251.1 GCA_943330925.2 Chryseobacterium gleum | reverse complement strand
ATGAGTGGTTTCGTTTTTCAAGCTGGCCTCACATTCAGAAGGCCTTGCTAGGGTTATGGAATCAATGATTTGTAGGAGGAATTCCGATATAGCTCAGCTGCAATTACGGACACATGCGATTGTAGTCAATCACAGCCTCTTCAAACGTGCAGGTCTGGTATTTCGGATTGGCGAAATACTCCTTTTCGTAAGGATCACATTCGAACATGTATTCACGAATGGTTTTGACGGCTTTGATTCCTTTCAACCCGGAGACCTCATACACCGAACCATCGGGTAAGCGCACGTGGCGTATGTAAATACCCTCGCGTGTTTCCTTCATGACGCCTTCATTGCTGAACGAACCGTTGAAATTTTCCTTCAGGCGGTAGCTGGTTTGAACATCGTCAAATACATCGACCGTTATCTTGCCGTGCACCATGCGTCTGCCATAGCGGTAATAGCCGTCGGGATTATTGATTTTTAAGGGCATCCTCAAGTACATGGCCCCGTCCTGAACCAGCGTTTGAATTTCGGGTATGTCATTTTTCAGCAGCAGAATGGTTTGATTCTCGGAATTCACATACTCCAGCTTGATCATTTTCCCTTGCGCATTGGTGTCGAAATAGTTGATCGAACGGCACGCAACGGAGTCTTTGGCGAGAGTGATGAAGTAGTTCTGTGCCTGCAGTTCTGATGTGATGGATGCGACGAGGAAGAGAATCCCGCAGACTCTTGAAAGGTGAGACATAATGGCTATGGAATTTAGCATGCAATACCAGTTAGAATTGCAAAATGCATGTCACAAATGTAATTGCGAATGGGTTTAGTATCTCGAATGGCAATCTTGTGGGGGTAAGCATTCCAATATTTCTTTGCCAATCGAGAACGCGATTCAAAGGCAATTTCAATTATTCGCAAAGCCCTCCAAAAGCGGCAATGAAAGAAAGCAAATCGGCTACTGAAACCGCCCCATCATTGTTCAGGTCATATGGACAGCAATTGCCTGTGCAACCGTAAGCAGCATTGAACAGTTGGAGATCGCTTACACCAATAATCAAATCCTGGTCGAAGTCTTGCGCACAACTTACTGCGCTGTTGTTGTTGAGTGTTGTGGTCGTCGTACAACCGGAATAGTCTGATACGATAAGAGGGTAGGAGCCGGCGCCTAAAGTGAAAACACCCGTAGAATTCAATATTCCCAGCGACGGAATGGTATATGTAAATGGCCCAGCTCCAGTAGCGACAACTGTAAAAGTGGTCTGACTTCCGCACAGCGAGGGCAAGGAAGAGACTTCTACAAGTGGGGGCGCAGCAATATCCAGCTCCAGCAAGATGATGCTGTCACACCCTGATGTTGAAGTCAAGGTGTAGCTGTACAGTCCCGGTGTTGTATACGTTGCCCCCAGTTCGTTGGTAAAGCTGCCGCATGCGGAAACTGTTATCGAAGTGTTCGTAGGCACGCAGGCATTGCCCAGGCCCAGCATAGGGCGAGGCCCTGCGAACGTCGCACTGGTTTCCCCGGCAGTAAAGGATGTCTGCGCAACAGGTGATCCTGTAGCAGACCATGAATCGATAGAGGCATAGTTTCCCGCAACAATCCCGGCGTAATTGTCGAACGCGAATTCGATGCAGAGGTTGTCCGTGAAATTGTACATGAAGGGTACATCCAGATTGATCGGAGTCCAGCCGTCAGCGGGGTTGTCTACGTTTGAAACAAGCGGTGTATAAGTATAGGATGTTTGAGATAGCACAACTTGCGGAGCATCCAGGTTGAAGTTGTCTTCGAAGTTCGGAACAGCGTCAACCAGGGAGGAATGCCCCATGCGAATCGTGAAATTTTCCAATATAACTGAAGTAATGGGGGTTTCGCCACCATGTCTCAACCAAATGGTAGAGATCTCCAATGGACCATTGACAGGTTCAATCATACCGGCTAATTCGCTCTGCGTAAAAATGAAGAGGGAGGTTGGAGCAATGAAGTAGCTGTTGCTTACCCCAACGTTGGTAGCGGGAATGTGAAAATAATGCGGAGGTGTATTTTGGGCCATGGGGCTACCAACCGTCACAAGGAATAACAGGGTAAACCATACACCTAGAGAAAAGAATCGCATACGTGAGAAGGGATTTATACAATGCGTGAAATTACGGATTGGCGATGAAATTCCGAGGTTTCAACCCATCATTCTTTTATGAATTTTACTGTGCTGGTTGAATCGTAACCTATTATCAGCGAGTAGATGCCCGGTTGTAAGCGCGAGAGATCGATAGGACTTGCTTCCGAAACTACTATGTCTGACAAAACGGATTTTCCGATGCAATCGAAAATGGTATATCGGGTTCCGATGTCGGTTGGTTTTACGCGGAGTTCAATCCGGTTTTGAGCCGGATTCGGAAATAGATGGATGGCAGATGTTGGAGTATTCCATGCTTGAGCTACCGATGTTTCATCGCTTTCTCCGACATAGGCTCGAATATCGTTTGCGATGCCACATATGACCAATGTTCCGTTCAGCCCGATGATAGGTCCGCCAATGAATACGCCCGACACGGGTGTCTGCCAGCGTAATGACAAATCAGCGTTGAATGAATAGAAGTTGCCGTCTGAAAATCCGCCATTGGTTACGTTCACGCGGCCGGCGTTGTCGACCACCATTCGTGGATAGCTCGCGTCGCCAAAAAGAATAACCTCAGAGCTGTCTGTAACTGCACCAAGGTCAGGATCGATGCGCATCACTCGGCCACTTCTGCTGTAAGAGTATATGGATCCATCTGGGCCGCAAGCCGAGGTGGAAAACGGAACGTAATGCAGGGGAATGCTCCAGTTTTGCTCAATGCTTTCTCCTGTATCTGAAAGTGAATAGAGAAAATCGGTTATAAGATTGTTTTGAGACCGCGGCAGATAAATGGTGCCGTCGGTAGCCACAAACATACCATGCTGTTGTATCAAACCGTTGTCGATTGCCTCAGACGAATAGAGTAGTTGACCGTCGGCAGCATCAAACGCAGCCACTTTGAGCTGTTGCATATCGTTTATGATGCCGTAAATTTTCTCGTTGTGTATAGCCAGCTCTGCACCATCCTGATAGCCTAAGCGGTAGTTCTGCCATACCGTGCTGCCATCATCTTTATTGATACGCAGAATAGATTGTAAGTTGCCGACGATAAGATCGCCATCGGCAAGAAAGTTGGCTCCTTCAGTTGAGCTTTCATCGATGAGATCTTCTGAGCGCCACAGCATGGAGCCGGTGGCGGCATCCAAGGCATACAGGTAAGCTTGATTGCTGTTGCCGCTGCGCGACGCATACAGCACGCCGTCGTGCAGTGCTGAAATCTTATTGGTCCAGTCGGTCGACGGAAAATCGACCGGTAAGTTTCTTGTCCACAGAGTATCTCCCGTGAGCATGTGCATCATTACGATTTTACTTCCCTCGAGCGCATTAGAAAGATTGTGGATGCGAACGGTTGCCAGGTAAATACTGTCGCTCACCACGGATTTCGCAATGGCCGACGGTAGTCCGCCCGACCACAGCAATGTTTCATCTACCGGACCATCAACAGCCGACAACCCATTGTGCAATGCATTACCACCTGTGGCAATGTTCCAGTTTTGCGCTGAAATTTCTACGCAGGTGCTAATGATGATGACCGTTGTTATCAGACGCAGATAATGTCCGAATAGACTGCAAGTTGTGCTGAGGGTTTTGTTCAGGGTGGTTAGCATTGAGAAATGAGATTGGGGGAAAGGTGATGTCATAGTTTGACCGAATTCAAATTTAAGTTGATAGCATTAAGTTTTGTAACTGCATAAAGTTTCTGGCTCTTCGCCCTTACTCCCTCACTAGCGTCACATACCCCGCCTTGCTTTCGCCCTGCTGCCCGTCGCGTGGTTGCAAAACCCAGTAGTAGGTTGCGGAAGGTGAATCTTCGCCGGTCCATCCTTGCGACAGATTT
>CALQJP020000250.1 GCA_943330925.2 Chryseobacterium gleum | reverse complement strand
CTCCCTGACCGAACAACTTGTTTTTGTGTGGATCGAATACGCCGCCAATGTCTTGGCGAATGTGAGGAATGTAATTCCTATCGGAAGCATAAATGCCCTTTGGCACATCGAGCCATCGATTGGCTAATTGTTGGTCGTCTACGATTTTAATCTGCATTGCGCAGTGAACTTAAGATTGGCGCAATTTATTCACAACGGGTAAAAGAAAAAATGATCCCTCAGACAACCTCTGAACTGCTATTTTTGTCAATGTCAAGTAAACCAAACCAAAAAGGAATCAATTCATGAAATCACTCCTACTTATGTGTGCGCTTATCGTTCAAGCTGCAATTGCTTGGGCACAAAGCTCACCGGCTGTTAAAGTCCAGCAAGCACGCACTGCGGAACAACTCAATGCAATGTCAACCAACGAAAAGGCTATGCTCGAGTTTCGTGCAGAGAAATTGTGTTGGTTCGAGCAAATTAAGAATGAGCAGCAATCGGAATGGTATGCCTTAACAGATAACAATGGTAACTCCGTTCAGCTCACCGATGCTATGGTAGCTGATTTCAATCCGCTGCTGTTTAATCTTCCCCAGCAGTCGGTTCGATGCGAAAATTTGCCTGTTCAAACAACATCCGGCAATCAGTATGTATTGATTGTTCGTTCAGAAGAAATGATGAATAAGGAATGGCAACGACGTGTTACTAAAAACGCTAAAACCCACACCAAGTAAGATGAAAAAGATTATTGTAACAACCCTGCTTTCTGCAGCTGCTTTTGGTGCTTGGTCCCAAGCTGAGGTTTTTAATATCGGTAATGGTGATACCTATACCGGTTGCGATGCTATCATGCACGATGCGAGCGGTGGTTTATCACCTTACGCACCAAATTCAAACAACCAGACTACCATTTGCCCGCAGGCACCTGAAACACAGGTAAACCTGTACTTTATTGGATGTGATATTTCGGTGGGCGACGTCCTGGCCATTTACGACGGACCCGATACAGCCTCTCCGTTAATCGGTGAGTATGATCAGGAGGAATTATTGTTTCAAACCATCAGTCCTTCGGCCGCCAACCCATCCGGTTGTCTTACCGTAACGTTTACTTCGAACGCTGATGAAAACACTGGTGACTTCTCCATGCGCATCGTTTGCGGCATTCCATGTGACTTCCCAATTGCGGATATTTTTGCGGATGCTGATACCATAAAAATTTGTCCGGGTGAATCCGTTGAGTTTTATGGTGGTAACTCTACCTGGACTCCGGGTGCAACGCTTGCAAACTTCACGTGGGATTTTGGTGATGGAACTACCGATACGCAGACCTGGTCTGTTGTGCAGCATCAATACAACGAGCCCGGTGGATACCGTGTTCGCTTGTTCATCGAAGACAGCAATGGTTGTGAGAGCGCCAATATTCCTGAGGTTGTAGTGCTTGTGTCTACCCCCTTCCAATTCGATTTGACGGTAAGTGATGATTATTTCTGCCTCGGTAACCCGGTGTTGGTTGGGACTGCTGGTTTCGTTAACTCAGGAGGCACCGTAATTGGCGATGAATCGGAAAACGGTCAATCGATTACATGGGTGGAAGACAATAGTTTGGTGTTCGACAACGGTATCTACATTCCGGATAACCAAGGATGTCTGGAGGCAGAAATTGTATTCAATCAATTTGGAACGGCTGTGATAGATGATGTGTCTGATTTCAACAATATCTATTTCAACATGGAACACTCGTTTGTTGGAGATATCACAATCGCCATTGTTTGTCCGGATGGCTCTGTGATGAGCATTTTCCCGGAAGCTGGCGGATCAGGTACTTACCTGGGGGAACCTGTTGATTTGGATGACGGTGTGCCTGGAGTCGGCTATGATTACTCATTTAGTCCAAATTCTACCGGCGGAAGTTGGATGGATTATTTGAGCGGTGGCGGTGCAGGGACAATCCCTGCGGGTGATTATGCCCCGGAAGGTTCTTTTGACGATTTGATTGGCTGCCCATTGAATGGTTCATGGACGCTGGAAGTATGCGACATTGTAGGTGCAGACGATGGTTATGTTTTTGAATTCGGTATTGCATTCAATGCTTCATTCTATCCGAATGTTCTTCAGTTTACACCAGTCGTAGGAACAGGTTGTGATTCGAGTTATTGGGTAGAACCGAATGCGCTCACGCAAATCGGTCCCGATTGTGACTGGGCGATTTTCGATCCGGCAACTCCCGGCAATTACACCTTTCAGTACCGCGTACTAAACGATTTCGGTTGTGAGTTCACGAGAGAGGTTTCTATAACAGCTGTGGCGCCCCCTGAAGTGAATGCGGAGGATATTCCATTGTGCGTGGGTGCAAACAACCAGCTGCAAGCTGTAATTGAAAATGCGGTAGCCGGCGCACCCTATGCTTATTCATGGACTCCCGGAACAGGCTTGTCGAGCACAGTAATTGCCTCACCAACCGTAACCAACCTTACCGAGGAAACTACCTACACGGTTACCGTAACAGCAATCGGCCTTGACAACTGCGAGGGCAGTGATGAAGCTACCGTATCGATTGTGCCGCAGCTTATTACAACCGAATCACCTCAATTTAATTGTGATGCCATTTATCCGGTCCTGTTGAATTGTGTGCCTCAAGTGAATACAGCCGCAGAATTTGATTGGTTTATGGATGGCGATCTGATACCCGGTGAGAACAACGATTCGTTGCTGGTTAGCGACGACGGACACTATATGTTGGTTGTTATTGATGCTGCTTGTAATACCAGAGATTCGATTGATTTCTTTGTTGCGCCTCAACTTATCATCGATGATCGCATCATGCGTCCGTGCACGGAAACACTTCCGGTTGACATCATCATGGAAGATCAGTTGCAAGATGTGCTTTGGTCTTGGGATCACTATGAGAGTAGCTCTGATTATAACCAGGGCGAAACCGATTCGCTTGGGTTTTATGATTTGTCTTCATACAACACCAACATCCCGGGTATCTATGTGATTCATGTGACACAGGAAGACTGCACGCAAGAGGGAACAATCGTGCTTCGCTTTGAACCGGAAGAGTGCGTGTTGCTGATTCCAAACATCATGACACCCAATGGCGATGGCGACAACGATACATTCGAAGTAACCAGCATTGGTCGTTACCCAAAAAGCACATGTCAGATTTACAACCGTTGGGGTAATCTGGTATTCGAAGATTTAGACTACAATGGCTCATGGAATGCCGATGGAGCTCCGGATGGCGTTTATTATTACGTGGTTGGAGTAAACAAAAACACAGGTATGGAATACTTTACGGGTGATCTTACCATCGTTCGATAGTGATACAATATGCATGAAAAGCTGCTCGAAAGGGCAGCTTTTTTTTTGCCCAGCGCCATATTTGCAGCAATATGATGGATGCTATCGATGAATTGGGCAAACTTGCCGCGGTGTTGCGCATTGAGCAGAAGGAAGATTATGCCCTGCATGATGCCTGGCTCAAACAATCGAGTATCCAGGAACGCAAGCGCAACGGTATAACGTGGTTTCCTCTTCGGATTGTAGAAACCGGGTTTGGAATGGGTTCGTATCCTTTTGTGGTTGTTGAGCGAAATCCCGGTGATCGACTTGAGCATAGATTCCAAAGTGCCGCTCCTGTTAGCTTCTTCTCTGCGGCTGATGGGAATCAAGAACACTCCCTAACCGGTACAATCGGTTATGTGGATGATCAGCGGATGAAAATTTCATTCTTTGTGGATGAGCTGCCTGAGTGGGTAGATGAAGGCAAGCTGGGAGTGAATCTCTTGTTCGACACACGCACCTACGATGAGATGTTCAAGGCGCTCAATCAATTAATCAATGTAGAAAAGGGTCGTCTTAAATACCTGCGTGATGTATTGTTGGGTTATGCGCAACCTGTTGTGCGGGCCGCCAATCCCCATGTTTCACCCGTATTGAATGAGTCTCAAAATGAGGCACTGAAGGCTCTATGCAGTGCTGAGGATGTAGCTAT
>CALQJP020000249.1 GCA_943330925.2 Chryseobacterium gleum | reverse complement strand
TGATGTGCCGCCATTGCTTCAGCTCAGCCGCTTCATCGAACTTCAAGGCTTTCGTTTTGGTTGCATAAGCTTGCGCATCGTGTTGCTTGACATAGGCGAGTGCTTCCATCGCATACTGCATGCACCAGCGAGCTATGTAGCTCGTGTACCAGTTGTTGTTGACGTTGTTTTCGTATTCGTTTGGACCGGTCACTCCGTGCATCACATACATGCCTTTCGCTTCGCTCCAGTGCACACGTTGCGCCCAGAAGCGCGCAATGCCCGTGAGGACGTCGATGCCGTATTCGGCGAGATAACTGTGGTCGTCGGTGTATCGGATGTAGTTGTGAATGGCATAGGCAATGGCTCCATTTCGGTGGATCTCTTCAAACGTAATTTCCCACTCGTTGTGACACTCTTCACCGTTCATGGTTACCATCGGGTAGAGCGCAGCGCCGTTTGTGAAGCCAAGCTTCTCAGCGTTCTCAATGGCCTTTCCCAATTGGTTGTGACGATACACCAACAGTTGACGAGCAACTTGCTGATTCTTCGTACTCATGTAAAACGGAATGCAATACGCTTCGGTGTCCCAATAGGTTGAACCGCCGTATTTCTCTCCCGTAAATCCTTTCGGACCAATGTTCAATCGTGAATCTTCTCCCGTGTATGTTTGATTGAGGTGGAAGATGTTGAAGCGAATCGCTTGTTGTGCTTCATCATCGCCGGCGATTTGAATGTCGGCCATCTCCCAGATGTTCGACCATGCTTCTGCCTGCGCATTCATCATCTTATCGAACCCTATGGTCTTTGCCCGCAAGCCTGCTCTCTCCGATGCAGACTTCAATTCCGTGGATGTATAGTTAAGCGAAGAAACCAATCCGACGTACTTCATGAGTTGAATAGTTTGGTTGGCCTTCACATGAATTTCAAGGGCATTCTCTGCGTAAAAATCACGGTTGAATTCAGCGTATGAAACCGATTGCACAACACCATCCAACATCACATCCAATTGCATGGATGCTGCTACTTCGAACCCTGTTTTTTTTGTGCGGCATACAACGGAACCCCCGCCGGGAGTGGTGTCTGATGAAACAGCTTCCCAAAACTTCTCGTCGTAGTTGCTATCGTGGTTGTGCACGTCGCCGTCTAAATAAGGAGTAAAACGAATGACGCCATCGAAGTTCAGCGGAGTAACACTGTAACGAATAACGGCCGTCTCATCATCGGCCATCGAGCAGAAACGAATCGACTCGATGCGTGCTTGTTTCCCTGAAATGGTAGTCACATCAAACGAGCGCACCAGCAGGCCCTTTTGCATATCGAGCTCGCGTCGGAAATTGCTCGTGCTGCAAACCGCAAGGTCGAGTTCTTCGCCGTCAATCCACACGCGTATTCCAATCCAGTTAACACTGTTCAGCACTTTCGCGAAATATTCAGGGTATCCATTCTTCCACCATCCCACACGGGTTTTGTCGGGGTAGTAGATACCCGCTACATAGTTTCCCTGCAAAGTTGGCCCTGTATAGGTTTCCTCATGATTGGCGCGCTGTCCAAAGCGTCCGTTGCCAATAGAAAAGATACTTTCCGATGAGCGTTGATGCTTGGCCTCAAAGCCTTCCTCAACGATTTTCCAAGGATGTGTAGTCAAGTATTGAATCATGCTGCAATAATAATAGGCCTGCGAAAATAGGGAAAGTGTAGTTTGTACACGAAGCAGGTCGTTAGGTAATAGGTGTTAGGTGATAGGTGATAGGTGATAGGTATTAGGTATTAGGTATTAGGTATTAGGTATTAGGTATTAGTGATTAGTTAGTTGCAATTATTAAAAATGACAATACGGGAATATAAACTTGAGGACAAGGAGAAATGCCTTGAAGTATTTAAGAGCAATTGCCCAAAATTTTTTGACAAGAGCGAGCTTGAAATGTTCGAAAAATGGCTTGACCATCAAGTAAGTGAAAATCCTATTTACCAAAGTCCAACTTATACGAATTCCGAGAGAGATGCCTACTACGTTATTGAGGTTCCAGAAGTCGGAATTATTGGTTGTGGTGGATTTTACATTATTAAAGGACTCAACGAGGCCAGACTAGCCTGGGGAATGATTGACGCCATGTTTCATAGACAAGGATTTGGGACAGCACTTTATAATTACCGTAGAGACATTATTAGGAGCGACTGGCCAAATCATGTTCTTACACTGGGGACAAGTCAACATACATATTCGTTTTATGTAAAAATGGGATTGACTGTTACTTCGACACTGAAATCTGGATATGGTGAAGATCTTGACAGATATGACATGAAGAATTAACTGCAACTAACAGCACATTGGCAATAGGCGGGGTTTCGTCTCCGCTTGACAGTTTTGTGGTAGCTGAAAGTTCAGTTCTCCGAACAAACTTTTGTGCTGTAAAGCCCGCCCATCGACAATCTGCAAAACGTTATTAGTGATTAAGGATTAGGGGGTTGGGGTTAGGGTTTCTTGATGGAGTTTTGTTTGGCTGTTTTGATCATGGCAGTCAACATTTTGAGGAGTTCAGTAGCTTCTGCTTTGAGCTCTTTGTGATTCTCTGGTGTCATTTTCCCCGAGTCAAAAAGTAAATTTATCCAATAGACCGACTCATTACATTCCTTCTGGGCAATAGCTAACTTGTGAATAAAATCTGCTCTACTTTCAGCGTGTCTCGACTCTTGAAATAAGGCAGAAATTGCAGTTCCGGAGCGCATGAGCTGCCTAGTCAGAACATACTCTCTTTTTGCAAGCGAAATAGAATCACAAGTCAACACAATTTTCAATGCGAATGCATAGCTCTTCTGGGCAAATGGTGAATTCATATCCGCAATCTTTCAATGAAAAATGCAAAAACCCTATTCCAACTTATGCCATATTATTCCTCAACAAACAACACCTAACACCTACAACCTAACCCCTACCTAACACCTAATCCCTAATACCTAATACCTATTCCCTATTACCTAAAACCTATTACCTAAAACCTATCCCCTGTAACATCTCCCCCCTACCTTCGTCATACCATCAACTTCGATGACAACGAAAGAATACAATACCACCGTCGACCAATACGCCAACCGCGTGTTCGCCTTTGTTTTCAAGCAATTGAAAGATCGCGAGCAGGCGCAAGACATCGTGCAAACGGTATTCAGTAAGATGTGGGAGAAGGTGGAAACGATTGATGCGTCGAAAGCCAAGTCGTATCTTTTTACGGCGGCTTATCATGCCATTGTCGATTGGTCGCGCCGACAGAAGTCGAAGCAGAAAGCGATGATGCATGTGGAAGGCGGCGTGGAGGTTCAAGACCACAGCGACGAGCTGCGTGTGTTGTTGAATCGCGCTGTGGATACGCTTCCCGAAGTTCAAAAGCAACTCATACTATTGCGCGACTACGAAGACTATGACTATGCGCAGATAGCCGAGATCACCGGCTTGAGCGATACCCAAGTGCGCGTGTACATCTTCCGCGCACGTCAAACCTTGAAATCATTCATCACCCAACACTGGCCCTCATGAACATCGGACCCGGAAATATCGAAGCCCTGCTCCTCGACGCGCTCGAAGGAAGGCTCTCTGCTGCGGATGCCGAGCTGGTTTGGGCAGCACTCGAAGCTCATCCTGAGTGGGGCGTGAGCTGGGATTTTGAGGACCGCGAATTACCGCGACTTCAAGCTGAAGAAGCACCCGAGATGGACTGGTCGGGACTGAAAAAAGAAGTGGTGACCGACCAGCAGATTCGTCAGGCGCTTCGCCAAGACCGCGATCGACATACTCTTGATGCGACATTAAAGCAATCGCTGTATCGGAGAGAGGAGCGTGTAATGTGGCGCTACTGGGCTGCAGCGGCAAGTGTGGCGTTACTCGTGTGGTTGGCTTGGCCGACCAGCGACCGCAGCGATGTGCCTTCAATTGCAGGAGCCGAAACAGTTGCTGCAGATACGAGCTCAGCCATTGTACCTGCTCCCATCGAGCCTGGTCAGCAATTAG
>CALQJP020000248.1 GCA_943330925.2 Chryseobacterium gleum | reverse complement strand
CTGTGCGGAATGAACTTTCTCTTCGAATCGTTTCTGGAAGTTCAGGCGGGAATCGTTTTCTTCAGCTTTTGGATTTTGATATTCGCCAAAATCAAACGCGGTTTCTAGCCTCAATTGTGCGCATCGGCTAGCCGAGAAGTTTCCGAAGCATGTTGAGTATGATACTCTTTGGCTGCCTTCACAAATGAAACAAAAAGCGGATGAGGATTCATTACCGTGCTCTTGTATTCCGGATGGAACTGCGCCGCCAAGAAATAGGGATGATTCGTGAGTTCGATTATTTCGACCAGGCCGCTATCCGGATTGATGCCTGTGCACTGCATGCCTGCATTTTCAAACTGTTGCTTGTATTCGTTATTGAATTCGAAACGGTGACGATGACGCTCTTCAATGCGTTCAACGCCGCCATATGCTTCGCTCGCCTTGCTGCCTGCCAGGAGCTTGCATGGATAAGACCCCAAACGCATGGTGCCACCTTTGTGCATGACCGTTTTCTGCTCGGCCATCAAGCTGATTACAGGGTGAGTGGTATACTCCTTCATCTCCGTTGAATGCGCATCGGCAAAGCCAAGTACATTGCGCGCAAATTCAACGACTGCCATCTGCATGCCCAGGCAAATACCAAAAAACGGAATCTTGCTTTCGCGAGCATATCGAATGGCTTCGAGCTTTCCATCCATGCCGCGTGAACCAAAACCGGGCGCTACTAAAACGCCATCCACGCCTTGCAATTTCTCTATCGCATTCTTAGGGGTGAGCTCTTCGGAATGAATCCAGCGAATTTCTACACCCACTTCGTTGGCTGCTCCGGCGTGATTAAACGCTTCAGCAATTGACTTATAGGAATCCTTCAGCTCCACGTATTTGCCGATGAGGGCAATAACTGTATTACTCTTTGGATTTTTGTATCGGTTCAAGAAGTCGATCCAGCTCTCGAGGTTGGGTGTCGCCTTGGGTTGTACACCGAGTTTTTCAAGCACCACTTCATCGAGCTTCTCTTCGAGCATGAGCACCGGAACATCGTATATCGTTGATGCATCGATGCTCTGAATGACCGCGTTGGGTGTGACGTTACAGAACTTCGCTATCTTGTTGCGAATAGCAGGTGACAGTTCATGCTCTGTGCGGCATACAAGTATGTCGGGTTGAACGCCATTCTCAAGCAACATTTTTACCGAGTGCTGTGTAGGCTTCGTCTTCAACTCGCCTGCTGCTGACAAATACGGAATGAGCGTGAGGTGAATCACTATGCAATCGTCTTCCTTCTCCCACTTCATCTGACGCACTGCTTCGATGTAGGGCAGCGATTCAATGTCGCCCACCGTGCCGCCAATCTCCGTGATTACAAAATCGTATTCCGACTTAGAGCCGAGTATTTGAATGCAACGCTTGATCTCATCGGTTATATGCGGAATAATCTGAACTGTCTTGCCCAGGTATTCTCCTCTGCGTTCCTTCTCAATGACACTTTGGTAGATTCTACCGGTGGTCACATTGTTGGCCTGCGAAGTAGGGACATTCAAAAAACGCTCGTAGTGACCAAGATCCAAATCGGTTTCTGCGCCGTCGTCGGTCACAAAGCACTCGCCGTGCTCATATGGATTAAGGGTTCCCGGATCGATGTTGATATAGGGATCCAGTTTTTGGATGGTTACGCGATAGCCTCGTGATTGGAGGAGTTTTGCTAAAGAAGCGGAGATGATTCCTTTGCCTAGCGATGAAGTTACTCCACCGGTAACAAAGATGTATTTGATGTTTTCTGACATGACCCGTATGAAATGCGCGAAAGTGCACTTACGGGATACAAAAGTAAATCAATTGGTGCGGCGCATCCCCAACAAGTTTTGGATTTTGTTGGAATGCCGCAATTAATCTTCCTCTCGGAGCGGCCTGGTAAGGCTTTCAACCACTTTGTATTCCGACAAAAACTCCCGGGCAATTACACGCAAAATGGTGTAAACGGGAATAGCGAGCACCATTCCTACTACTCCGCCAATGGTGCCTGCCATCAAAATCACAATGAAAATCTCGAGCGGATGCGCTTTCACGCTGCTGCCCAGAACGTTTGGCTGCACAACAAAGGCATCAATAATTTGAGCGCTTACGAATACCAAAGCGACCTTAAAGAGCAAAGGAAACAGTTGCGCTTCGAAATCGAGATGCAATGAGGTAGTCAGCGCGATGAGCATTCCCAGTGAGGCTCCGAGCAAGGGTCCGAGATACGGAATGACATTGACCATTCCCGCAAACAGCCCAATGAGAAATGCATTTTGCACACCCAACACATACAGTGAAATACCCACCATGCAAGCCATAATCATGCTCTGCAGGGCAACGCCTAAAAAATACCGGCGCAGCAAATCATGGCTGTGGGTGAGTATGACCTTGATCTTGCCCAGTTGCTTGTCGGGGGTGAGTGTGAGAATGATGCGCGAAAAGAGAAACCCATCCTTCAAAAAGAAGAAGGAAATAAACAACACTGCGAACAATCCGATAATTGCATTACCCACCACTCCAAACAAATCATTGAAAGTAGCCTGCAACCATTCTGAGCTAAAAATCCGCTGCAGATATTGAACAGCATACTGCGTAGGGCTTTCGCCAGCCATGTACTTCGACATGTCGTAGCCCGATCGTTGCACCTGCTCATCGATGCGCTGTGAAAGTTCTTCCGGGTTTATCTCACTGATAATTCTAATTTCACTCGTTACCAGTGGCGAGAAGAGCACAACCAACAAGGCGAGCACCAATAAAAAACTACTGAGCGCTGCCAATGCCCGTGCCCAGTCGGGCAAGCGCCATTTGCGAATGCGCAATCGCGCCAAACCATCGGCAATGGGTTCGCATATAAACGAAATAACGACCGCAATTACGATGTAGGCAATGATGACTCTAAACAGCCAAAGCATGGAAATAAGCAACGCACCGGCCGCCAGGGTGAATATTATTTTCCAGTTCTGACTGAGGTTCTTCATGTTAAACGTAGCGTTTAGGGAAGTCAAAACTAAGCAAGTTGCAGGTTCCTGCGCTTACCATCGACCAGGAGTTGAAGGGAACCTCTATTTCGGCTATCGAGCATGTGGCCATCACCACCCATTCGCCGGTGAGCAGGTTAACAAGCGATGATAAACCGGGGTTGTGTCCTACCAACATAACACTTTCACGCGCATCGTCAAGACCATTCACGATGGTCAACAATCGATTTGCATCGGCCTCGTATATTTTGCGTTCGGTGTCCCATTGCTCTTCGCTCAACCCAAGGCGCCGCTTAAAAAAGCCGGCCGTGGTAATGGCCCGATTGGCAGGGCTGGTAAGAATGAAATCGAGCGAATGAGCTGCCTCCGCGAATTGATCGGCCATGAATGGCGCGTTGCGCATGCCACGCTCATTGAGCGGTCTGTCGAAATCAGACATTCCCTCGTGCGACCAATCCGACTTTGCATGTCGAACCACATATAACTTTTTAGGCATGGCGCAAACCTAAGCAATAGCCGGGCTGAAAATTTTAAATCAAGATGCAATACATTTACCCTCGGACAACTGAACGTCCGAATTGCAGATTTCATTCTGCTGAGCCCAGTGCAAATCCAAACGGCATGAAAGAGAGCATTCTTCATTTCTTCGAACAGCTAGACCCCGTGACAGGCGCTCTCATTGCGACCACGTTCACGTGGCTTGTGACAGCCGCAGGCGCAGGATTGGTTTTTTTCTTCAATACGATGCGTCGCTCTGTGCTCGATGGTATGCTCGGCTTCACCGGCGGCGTTATGATTGCGGCCAGCTTCTGGTCACTGCTTGCTCCCGCCATCGACATGAGCCCGGGCGAGGGGTTTATGAAAGCCATGCCCGCCGCTGTGGGTTTTGCGATGGGAGCATTGTTCCTGTTTGGTCTCGACAAAATCCTACCCCATTTGCACATCAATTTCCCTGAAGACAAAGCAGAAGGAGTAAAAACTAAATGGCACAGCACGATGCTACTCGTG